>NZ_JBNGOY010000024.1:0-84859 GCF_050589805.1 Carboxylicivirga fragile
GGCAAAAGTGCCTGTTTTCGGGGTTTTATTATACCATTAAGATAGTGATAATTATTTAATTATCAAAGATATATACCACTTAAGAATATGCCTAATTATGTGAGCTTTTGTAGCCCAATAATGTAGATGTGAAATAAGCTAACATTCTTTTAACCTGGTCATAATCATTCTCTGAAATACTAATGTCGGTAAGTCTAGGCAAGTGTAAAGCAAAGTAGCTATGGTTATTTGCCATCTCAAATAAATTACTAGCCAGGGTATGGGGATAAGGAAATTCTGGGTTAACATCTGCCATCACTACGGCTACCTTTTCGGTTAACTCTTTGTAATTGGTGAAAAAACCATGCTTGTTATCTTTGTCTACTTCCTTAGTGTGATAAGCTTTTGATGCCTCTGCAATTACTAAACGGTGCAATATGCTTTCGTTCACATATTCAATGGCCGGATTCTCTCTATAAGCATATACCAGTTTTTCAATAATTATATCTAACTTCTTTTCAGGTTCAGAAATATTCAAGGTATTAATATCGAT
Organism: Carboxylicivirga fragile; assembly: GCF_050589805.1. NCBI lineage: Bacteria > Pseudomonadati > Bacteroidota > Bacteroidia > Marinilabiliales > Marinilabiliaceae > Carboxylicivirga > Carboxylicivirga fragile. Next base: position 533 of record NZ_JBNGOY010000024.1, read on the forward strand.
TAAATAACTAACCCACTCCCAGTACCAGGAAATTAGATATATCAGTAATAGGTGTTTATTCTCAAAATACCTATAAATGGATGCTTCGGTTGATTGCATTTGTTTGGCTAGCTTTTTAAATGTAAAAGCTTCAAAGCCCAATTCGTCAATTAAAATAATACTGTGTTTAATTATATTCTGACCCAGACTGGTTTCTTGTGGATCGCGTAAATACAGTTTGCTGTTTAGATTTATTTTAATTCCAATTGACATGGTGATGATATTTTTTTTACAAAAATAGGGAAATTAGAAAACAAAATTGTGATTTCTGTGTTTTAGTTATGCAAATATTAATAATAGTATTGCTATTATGAAGAAAAGTAATAGTTTTGCAGTGTTTGATTTTCATATTTCTTTTGAATTGGAGACAGAGAAATGTGTTTTTTAAAATTTTAAGAAATGAGCGTGAAAGAGAAAGTAGGATTATTTAGTAGCTTGAAGCAAGACATACCAGCTTCGATAGTGGTTTTTTTGGTAGCAGTACCTTTGTGTTTGGGAATTGCATTGGCTTCTGGAGCCCCTCTTTTTGCAGGTATTATTGCAGGTATTATTGGGGGTATTGTTGTTGGAGCAGTAAGTGGATCGCAATTAGGAGTTAGTGGTCCGGCAGCGGGCTTAGCTGTAATTGTATTGTCTGCTATTACCGAACTTGGTGCATTTGAAGCCTTTTTATTGGCGGTAGTTGTAAGTGGTGTTTTTCAAGTGATTTTAGGATATGCCAAGGCAGGTATCATCGGTTATTATTTTCCGTCATCTGTAATTAAAGGAATGCTTTCGGGTATAGGTATTATCATTATTTTAAAGCAGATTCCTCATGCAGTTGGTTATAATAAAGATTACGAAGGGAGTTTGTCTTTTTCGCAACCCGATGGTCATAATACCTTGACTGAGTTGTTTTATATGTTCGAAGCTATAAGTCCGGGAGCTATCATTATTACTGCTCTATCAATGATTGTTTTGATTTTATGGGAGCGTCCATTCATGAAAAAGATAAAGGCTTTTAGTATAATTCAAGGCCCACTTGTTGTTGTAACTTTAGGTATTGTATTAAATCTTATTTTCCAAGGCATACCTTCTTTGACTTTGAATTCGGAGCAAATAGTTGCACTTCCAGTAGCAGGTAGTATTTCTGGCTTTTTCAGTCAGTTTACCTTACCCGATTTTTCTCAAATAATGAATCCATCTATTTGGATTGTAGGTGCTACTATTGCCATTGTGGGAAGTATGGAAACGCTGCTTTGTTTGGAAGCAACGGATAAATTGGATCCTCAAAAGCGTGTGACTCCGGTGAATCTTGAGTTAAAAGCACAAGGTATTGGTAATATACTGTCGGGCTTAATTGGTGGTTTGCCTATTACTCAGGTTATTGTGCGAAGCTCTACAAATATTCAATCGGGTGGGCGAACAAAAATGTCAGCCATACTACATGGTGTAATAATGTTATTGTGTGCAATGGCTATTCCAAACGTTCTTAATTTAATTCCTTTAGCAAGTTTGGCTGCCATTTTATTTATAGTAGGTTACAAATTGGCAAAGCCAGTTGTATTTAAGCAAATGTATAAATTAGGTATTTCGCATTTTGCACCTTTCATGGTTACTATTATTGGAATTGTTTTTACCGATTTATTGATAGGTATTATTTTAGGTTTGGTTGTGGCTGTGATGTACATACTCTATAATAATTTTAAGAAACCATTTTTATTCGAAACTGATGAGCATTTGAAAGATGGAGTTTTGCATTTGGCTTTAGCCGAAGACGTGACTTTTATAAATAAAGCCAGTATCTTGAATACTTTAAGTCAAATTCCTAATGGAACAAAAGTTGTTATTGATGCATCAAAAACCATTAACATCGATCAGGATGTGATAGAAATTATACGCGAATTTGAAACGGGAGCCACATTCCGCGATATAGATTTGAAAGTTATTAAACGAAAGAAAAGAGGAGTTACGAATCAGCGTAAGGTGGTTGAAGATTTGCTTAATAAAGCTGTTTAAATAGCTGGTTATTAGTTAATACTTTTAAAAGATAATGATATGGAGCAGACAAAAACAAAAGAATTACAGGAGCAAATAACTCCGGCCAAAGCCATTGAGTTGTTAAAGGAAGGCAATGATCGATTTATTAACTCTAGTCGATTGGAACGTAATTTATTGGAGCAGGTTGAACAAACGGCAAAAGGGCAGTATCCTTTTGCGGCCATTGTGAGTTGTATTGATTCGCGTATTCCAACGGAGGTCGTTTTTGATCAGGGAATTGGTGATGTTTTTAATGCACGCGTGGCTGGTAATATTGTGAATGAAGATATATTAGGCAGTCTCGAGTTTGCTTGTAAACTAGCAGGTTCAAAAGCCATAGTTGTATTAGGTCATACCTCGTGTGGTGCGGTTAAAGGTGCTTGTGATGATGCGAAATTAGGTAACTTAACATTGTTGTTAGATAAGCTAAAGCCTGCTGTTGATGGTGTGCCGACATCCCAAGGAGTTGTGAGAAATTCGACTAACGCTGCTTTTGTTGATGCGGTTTCGCTTAAAAACGTTGAGCTAACTATTGCAAACATTAAGGAGAAAAGTCCTGTTTTAAACGAGATGTTTGATAAAGGAGAGATTGATATCGTAGGAGCGATGTACGATGTTAAAACTGGTAAGACTGTATTTGGTTAATTTATACTCCTTGGTGTAGGTAGTTGCGATCACCTATGCCAATTTTTATTTTGATGTTAGAATGGTTTACGCTCTTGATAGGCTTCAAGCGTAAACCATTTTTTTTACTCTTCATTCTATATTTGCATTCAAACACTAGTGGCATACTATTAAATTGATGATTTTTGTTTGCTTTTTTGATAATATTGTCACTTTTTCCATTAAAAGTTTATAAAAATGCAAAAGTGTACTTGGATTTCTAAATTATTATTTCAAATATTTGTGACCATATAAAAACAGAAGAATGAATTTGATTTTGAACAATACAGGTTGGTGGCATCATTTAACACTTTCAACAAAGAGTTGAGGGCTCTAGCCGTATATCTATAATATTCAAAGAAGGCTTACCTAACTCAAGGTAAGCCTTCTTTTTTTTAAACAATACTTAGTACCAAACCATGGAAACAAAAAATATAAAATGCATTGCTACTCAAATCCCCGCTAATGTTGCGGATGTAACAACCCCTGTGAGTTTATACTTAAAGTTGAGAGATGTATACCCTAATACAATATTGCTTGAAAGTAGTGACTACCATGGCAATAGTAATTCGATGTCGTTTATTTGCTTTAATCCACTTTATGAATTTATTGCTGATAAGGGTGAAGTGATGTATGGAGACGCACATAAAGAGTTGGAGCGAATTCCAGTTTCAAAAGAAGAGAATGTTCCTGCCTTACTCGATGCTTTCATCAAAAGTTTTAAAGTTGATAAAAAAGAATGTTCATTGAAAATTAATGGACTGTTTGGCTACACCACTTTCGATGCAGTCCAGTATTTCGATACTTTAAACTTTCAAGCTCCTGTGAAGGATGCGCACTCCATACCTGAAATGCGTTATACCTTTTTTAGGTACATTATTGCCTTTAACCACTTCAGCAACCAGTTGCATTTAATTGAAAATCTTGGAGAAGGAGAAACATCTAATAGTTCAACGGTAATTGAATCGCTTTATAACCGTACTATTCCTGCGTTTCAATTTGTTCCTTCCGACAATGAAGAGTCGAATTTGACAGATGAGGAATACATGAAGATGGTGACCAAAGGTAAGGAACACTGTTTCAGAGGCGATGTATTTCAGATTGTACTGTCACGACAATTTAAGCAAACTTTTAAAGGCGACGAATTTAATGTCTACCGTGCTCTGCGTAACATTAATCCTTCGCCATATTTATTTTATTTCGATTATGGTGGGTATAAAATATTTGGATCTTCGCCAGAGGCTCAACTCATAATTGATAACAATGTTGCGACTATTAATCCTATTGCCGGAACTTTTAAGCGTACTGGAGATGATGTTAAGGATCAGGAGTTGGCCATCCAATTAAGTAAGGATGAGAAAGAAAATGCTGAACATGTAATGTTGGTTGATCTGGCACGAAACGACTTAAGTCGAAATTGTGCAGGCGTTAAGGTGAATACTTACAAAGAGGTGCAGTATTATTCACATGTCTTACATTTAGTTTCTGATGTAAGCGGCGAATTGCAGGCTGGTTCCATCGCATCACGTGTAATGGCCGATACTTTTCCGGCAGGTACATTATCAGGTGCGCCAAAATACAAGGCTATGCAATTGATTGATGGTATCGAAAACCAAAATCGTGGTTACTACGGAGGTTGTATTGGTAACATTGGTTTAGATGGAAGTTTTAATCAAGCCATCATGATTCGTTCATTTTTGAGTAAGCACAATACCTTATTTTATCAGGCTGGAGCCGGAGTGGTGAGTGAGTCGAAAGAAGAAAATGAATTGGCTGAAGTGAATAATAAATTGGGTGCTTTGAAGAAAGCCATTGAAACAGCCAAAGATTTTTAGCAAATTACAGAATATAAGGCACTATTACATATAGAAACTATACAGATGAAGATATTAATATTAGATAATTACGATTCGTTCACCTATAATTTAGTCCATTATGTGGAAGAGCTTGTGAATGAAAAAGTTGATGTTTATCGTAACGATGAAATCAGCATAGCTGAAGTTGGTAAATACGATAAGATTCTTTTGTCACCCGGTCCAGGTATACCCGATGAAGCTGGAATTTTAAAAGAGCTGATAAAAACTTATCTGCCGAGCAAAAGCATACTTGGTGTTTGCCTTGGTTGTCAAGCTATTGCCGAAGTGTGTGGTGGAAGTATCCGTAACATGAATCAGGTTTTTCATGGTGTTGCCACGCCAGTAAAAGTATTAAGTCGTGATGAGTATTTATTCGACACTTTGCCCGATAGTTTTTTAGCTGGGCGTTATCATAGTTGGGTGGTAAACGAGGAAGATTTACCTAATGAATTGGAGATTACTTCGAAGGATGAAGCGGGGCAGATAATGGGATTACGTCATAAAGCCAATGATGTGCGAGGCGTTCAGTTTCATCCTGAATCGGTATTGACCGAACATGGAAAGAAGATGATCGAGAACTGGTTAAAGAATTAAAAAAATATACTAACGGATGACATCTCTTTGATAGATGTCATCCATAGCTGATTACACCATGATTAAGACCTTACTAAAAGAATTATTTAACCACAAAACTTTATCACGTCAGCAAGCCAGAGACGTGTTGGTGAATATTGCCAAAGAATCCTACAACCAATCCGAAGTAGTTGCTTTTTTAACGGTATTCATGATGCGCCCGGTAACGGTTGAAGAGTTATCGGGTTTTCGCGATGCTTTACTTGAATTATGTCAGCGAATTGATTTGAGTGATTTCAATACCATCGATATGTGTGGCACAGGTGGTGATGGTAAAAATACTTTCAATGTCTCCACATTAGCTTCACTTGTAGTAGCTGGTGCAGGAGCAAAGGTTTCGAAGCACGGCAACTATGGTGTTTCATCATCATGTGGGTCGTCAAATGTGATGGAGTATTTGGGTTATCAATTCACCAGCGATGCTGATCAGCTCAGAAGACAGTTAGATGAAGCTAATATTTGCTTTTTACACGCACCACTTTTTCATCCTGCCATGAAAGCGGTTGGACCTATCCGTAAGCAGTTGGGACTTAAAACCTTCTTTAATATGTTAGGGCCGATGGTGAATCCATCATTTCCACAGAACCAATTGGTGGGTGTATTCAGTGTTGAGTTGGCTCGGATCTACCAATACATCTATCAGCAAACGGACAAAAATTACTCAATTGTTCATGCCTTAGATGGTTATGATGAAATTTCCTTGACTGGCGATTTTAAATCCATCACACAAAACGGCGAAACTATTTATGCACCCTCAGATTTTGGTATGAACACCGTTCGGCCAGAAGAGATTTTTGGAGGCGATACGGTTCCACAAGCTGCTGAAATATTTGTTCAAATTCTGGAAGGTAAAGGTACCGATGCTCAAAACAATGTGGTGTTAGCCAATGCGGCTTTAGCGCTTCAATGTTATTATCCTGAAAAGACTATAGAACAAACTATTCTAGATGCCCGACAATCTTTATTAGATGGCAAGGCAGCTGGTGTATTAGCCAAATTACTTTCCATAGCCTAAAGAAAAATACAATGACCATTCTAGATAAAATAATCGTACAGAAACGAAAAGAAGTGGAAGCTGCAAAAGCTAAGGTTTCCATTAAAGAGTTAATGTACTATCGCGATTTCAACGAACAAGTTCCGTCCTTAAAAGCCTTTTTGAGTGATCCACTGAAGTCGGGCGTAATATGCGAATTTAAGCGTCAGTCGCCTTCAAAGGGTGTTATCAACGGAGCTGTTCAGGTTGCCGATGTGGTTAAGGGCTATGAGAAAGCTGGCGCTTCGGCGCTTTCAGTCTTGACTGATACACAGTTTTTTGGAGGCACAAACGATGATTTAACCATCGCCCGTCGTAGCACAAGTATTCCAATTCTGCGTAAGGATTTCATTATCGACCCTTATCAATTATACGAGGCTAAAGCAATTGGTGCAAGTGCGATACTCTTAATTGCCGCTTGTTTAGATGTAAACGAAGCCAAAGAGTTGGGTGCTATGGCGAATTATTTAGGACTCGAGGTGTTGATGGAACTACATGGCGAAGATGAGTTGGAAAAGCTAAATGCTTTTGTGGATGTGGTTGGTATCAATAATAGGAACCTTAAAACTTTTGAGGTTAATTTGCAGCATTCTGTTGAGTTGGCACAACGTTTACCAAAAAATAAAATTCGCATTTCGGAAAGTGGTATTCATTCTAAAGAAGATGTCTTTTTCTTGCGTCAAAATGGTTTTGATGGCTTCTTAATTGGAGAGAATTTCATGAAGACAGAGGATCCGGGACAGGCTTGCATCGACTTTTGTAAGAGTATTCGTGTTGAATCGCTTATCTCATAACTTATGAAAGCAATTCCTCAAATAAAGGTTTGTGGCATGCGCGATGCCAATAATATAAATGAGCTTGTGGCGCTTAAGCCTGATTACCTTGGATTCATCTTTTACGAGAAGTCACCGCGTTTTATTGCTGATTATCCGGCTGTTGATATTCCTAATTCAATAAGAAAGGTAGGTGTTTTCGTGAATGCTTCAGAACGATATATCCAAGAAATGAAGGTACGTTTTGGTTTGGATGTATTGCAATTACATGGTGATGAATCGCCAGAGCTGTGTTATATTCTAAAGCAAAGTGGAGCACAAGTGATGAAGGTGTTTCGCATAAATGAAGATTTCAACTTTGATTTAACACGTTGTTACGAAGACTATGTCGATTATTTCTTATTTGATACAGCTACCAAAGCCTATGGAGGTAGTGGAAAGAAATTTAATTGGCAATTGTTGAAAAGCTATAATCAGGCACGGCCAATCTTTTTGAGTGGAGGCATTGGATCCAATGACGCTGAGGAACTTCGACAATTAGAAGGATTAAATATTAAAGCCATCGATATCAATAGCAAATTTGAATCAGCTCCGGGATTGAAAGAAATTGAGAAGTTGAGAGTTTTCATGAGTGAATTGCGTGCAAGTAGCGTAATGCAGTAATACGAATTTATTAGATAGTTATGAGTAAAAAAAATAAATATCAGGTTGACGAAAAAGGCATGTATGGCCGATTTGGTGGTGCGTTTATACCTGAAATGTTGTATCCCAACATTGAGAATCTGAAAACGGTTTATCTGGATATAATTAATTCAGAGGCCTTTCAGAATGAGTATAAAGCTCTATTAAAAGATTACGTAGGCCGGCCTTCGCCCTTGTATTATGCCAAACGTTTATCTGAAAAGTATAATACACAAGTTTACCTGAAGCGTGAGGATTTGAATCATACGGGCGCCCATAAAATTAATAATACGGTCGGGCAGATTTTGATTGCCAAACACATGGGTAAAGATCGCATCATTGCTGAAACTGGTGCTGGGCAACACGGTGTTGCAACTGCTACAGCCTGTGCCTTGATGGGCTTACAGTGTGTGGTGTACATGGGGGAAGTTGATATTGAGCGCCAGGCGCCAAATGTAGCTCGAATGAAGATGCTGGGTGCTGAAGTGGTGGCAGCCAAGTCGGGGAGTAAAACCTTGAAGGATGCAACTAACGAGGCATTGCGCGATTGGATATGTAATCCTGAAGATACTTTCTATTTGATTGGTTCGGTTGTAGGGCCACATCCTTACCCTGATATGGTGGCGCGTTTGCAAGCTATTATCAGCGAAGAAATAAAATGGCAGATAAAGGAGAAAACGGACAAAGATTATCCTGATTATGTAATTGCGTGTGTTGGAGGTGGTAGTAATGCGGCGGGATCATTTTATCATTTTTTGGATGATGAACGCGTTAGTTTAGTTGCCGTTGAAGCATCAGGTATGGGGGTTGATTCGGGTGAAACAGCTGCTACAATTGCCTTGGGCGATTTGGGTATTATCCACGGGAGCAAAACCTTTTTGATGCAAAGTGATGATGGCCAAATAACGGAGCCCTATTCCATTTCTGCTGGATTGGATTATCCAGGTATTGGCCCTCAGCATGCTCATTTGCACGATACCAAAAGAGGTTCTTTCATCTCCGCTACGGATGCAGATGCATTGGAAGCTGCCAAAGAGCTTACGCAATTGGAAGGCATTATCCCGGCACTTGAGTCAGCTCATGCATTATCAGCCCTTAGTAAAATGAGTTTTAAGAAAGATGATTCTGTGGTAATAACAGTATCAGGTCGCGGCGATAAAGACATGGCGACATATATGAATCGTTTTGGTTTTTAATTTTTGCTAGCAGCTACCCCGATAATTATCGGGGGCTGAAAGCTAACAGCTTATTGATATGAAAAGAATACAGAAACTCTTACAAGAGAAAAAAGATATATTTTCGGTTTATTATACGGCAGGTTATCCAAACTTGGATGATACCATGCCGATATTAAATGCTTTGCAAAAAGCTGGATGCGATTTGGTAGAAATTGGTATGCCTTTTTCCGATCCTTTAGCCGATGGTCCAACCATTCAGCATAGCAGTGAACAAGCCTTGGAGAATGGGATGAGTATTAATTTGTTGTTTGAACAGATTAAGGAATTACGCCCAAGCATCACTATGCCAATCGTTCTGATGGGTTATATTAATCCCGTATTTAAATACGGTGTTGAGGCTTTTATAAGTAAATGTCAGGAGGTTGGCGTTGATGGTGTGATTTTGCCGGATTTACCTTTTGATGAGTACCACGAAAAGTATCAGACTTTATTTGAAGAAGCTGGTATTGCCAATACCTTTTTAATAACGCCACAAACTCCTAATGAACGCATTCAATTGATTGATGCCAACAGTAATGGCTTCATTTACATGGTTTCTTCATCGGCCGTCACAGGTGCTAAATCTGGTTTATCAGATGAACAACTGGATTACTTCAATAGGGTCAACTCTTTGGATTTGAATACGCCCCGAATCATTGGTTTTGGGATAAGTAATCAATCTACCTTTGAAACGGCCTGTCAATATGCATCAGGTGCTATAGTGGGAAGTGCATTTGTCAAACTTTTGAAAGAAAAGGGTGCGGATGAATCGGCGATCAACGATTTTGTGAAAGATATAAAACGAAACAATTAGTAAAAAAGGAATGAGAGAAACAGCCATATTACGAATTCACTGCCCCGATCAAAGAGGAATTGTTGCCAAGGTTACCGATTTTATTCATCGCCACAATGGCAACGTATTGTATCTCGATCAGCATACAGATAGGAGTGAGGAGCGCTTTTTCATGCGAGTGGAGTGGGATATGGAAGCGTTTGGTATTGCTGAGGAAGCGCTTAAGGAAGTAATTGCTGCAGAAATTGCTGAGCCAATGGAGATGACTTGGTCATTGAAATTTTCGCATCAGGTGCCACGAATGGCTATATTCGTTTCGCGTGCATCCCATTGTTTATACGATTTACTTGCTCGTTATAGCGCCGGTGAGTTGAATGTGGATATTCCATTAATCATCAGTAATCACAAGGATTTGGAACATGTTGCCAGGCAATTTAATTTGCTTTTTTATCACATACCAGTCACAAAAGATAACAAGGTAGAGGTGGAAAAAGAGCAGCTTAAGCTCTTAAAAGAGAAATCAGTTGATTTCATTGTGCTGGCACGTTATATGCAAATATTGTCCAGTTCGTTTAATGACTTATACCCAAATCGAATCATTAATATCCATCACTCATTTTTACCAGCTTTTGCAGGAGCCAAACCTTATCATGCCGCACATTCACGAGGGGTGAAGTTAATAGGCGCAACAGGGCATTATGTTACTTCCGATTTGGATGCAGGTCCAATAATAGAGCAAGATGTTATTAAGATTTCGCATCATGATACAGTAAAATCATTGGTTCAAAAAGGTAAAGACATTGAGAAAATTGTACTTTCGAGAGCTGTTCAGGCACACATCGATCGTAAAACGCTGGTGTATAAAAATAAAACAATCATATTCGATTAGTTTCTGATTACCCAATCAATGGAACTAATTATTAAAATTTTTAAAACATGACTAAGTATCTTTTATTGCTATCCGTATTATTTCTCTCATTTACATGTCAAGCTCAATCTAAAGCTGACGACCGTGGTTACATTGTAAAAGTAGGTGATATGGCACCCGATTTTAAAATGACTTTAACCGATGGAACTAAAGTCAAACTGTCTGACTTAAAAGGTAGCGTTGTAATGCTTCAGTTTACCGCTAGTTGGTGTGGTGTATGTCGTAAAGAGATGCCACACATTGAGAAAGATATTTGGCAGGCATATAAAGATAAGGGATTAAAATTGTATGGAGTTGATCGTGATGAACCCGTTGAGAAAGCAATGCAATTAAAGGAATCAACTAAGGTAACTTATGATATAGGTTTAGACCCTGGCGCTGATATCTTTGGCTTATTTGCCGATAAAAAATCAGGTGTCACTCGTAATGTACTGATTGATAAAGAAGGAAAGATAATTTTTTTAACGCGACTATTTAATAAGGAGGAGTTTGGAGAATTGGTAGATAGGATTGGAGAGGAGTTAGAGTAGTCCGAAGTATTTAGTCCGAAGTCCAAAGTAATGATTTGTAGAATTACATTTAAATCTAATCCAATATGAAAACATTCAAGAGTTAATAGTTTGGCAGAAGTCAATGGGTTTAGTTACAAAGATTTATGAAGAAACTAAGATTTTTCCTGCTGAGGAAAAATTTGGTCTGACAAATCAAATAAGGAGAGCTTCGGTATCAATTCCATCAAATATTGCCGAAGGATTTGGGAGAAAGTCAGATGGTGATTTCGCAAGGTTTATATCGATAGCTATGGGGTCTAATTATGAAGTTCAAACACAATTGGAGATTGCGAGAAATGTTGGTTTTATGGATGATGAGAAACTCATTTTATTGATAGAGAGCTTGGAAGAAATAGATAAAATGCTAAAAGGATTAAGAGCCAAATTGAAATAAATATGAATAAGAACAAAGTTTATTCTTCGTACTCTGGACTCCGGACTTCGGACTCTCAGGTTATAGTAATAATAAAATACAACGCCGGAAATATTCGTTCGGTATTGAATGCATTAAACCGACTCGGTTATGATGCCGAAATATCAGCCGATCCGGAAGTGATTCGCAATGCCGATAAGGTAATTTTTCCTGGAGTTGGAGAGGCCAGCACCACCATGGAGTATCTTCGTCGTACAAAATTGGATGAATTAATTGTCTCTTTAAAGCAACCGGTTCTTGGTATTTGTTTGGGAATGCAGTTGATGTGTAGTTCGTCAGAGGAGGGTAATGTTAGTTGCCTAAATATTTTTGATGAGAAAGTAATCAAGTTTCAATTGCCTGTGGGTAATGAAGAAAACATTAAAATTCCTCACATGGGCTGGAATACAATCTTCGATGTTAATAGCCAGTTGTTTGATGCTTCTTTGGAAGGGGAGCATGTGTATTTCGTCCATAGTTATTATGTAGCCTTGGGGGCTGATACGGCTGCTACAACTAATTATATTGTTGATTATAGTTCAGCCTTACAAAAAGATAACTTTTATGCAACTCAGTTTCATCCTGAGAAGAGTGGTTCTGTTGGAGAAAGAATTTTGAGCAACTTTTTGAAGTTGTAATTGGAATAAAATAACTAAGTAAAATATTCAAGCTATTGGCTATAAGCTAGCAGCTATCAGCTTTAAAAAAACATGAACAAAATCGACATAATACCAGCCATTGATATTATCGAAGGTAAATGTGTAAGGCTTAGTCAAGGCGACTATGCCAGTAAGAAGATATACAATGAAGATCCATTGGAAGTGGCTCGTGAATTTGAAGATCATGGAATAACACGTCTGCATGTGGTTGACTTGGATGGCGCAAAGGCTGGCCATATCATCAACTATAAAACTTTGGAGACAATTGCAGGTAAAACCAATATGGTGGTTGACTTTGGGGGAGGCTTAAAAACGTCTGATGATTTACGTATCGCTTTTGAGAGTGGAGCACAAATGGTAACAGGCGGTAGTATTGCTGTTAAAAATCAAGCGGAGTTTGAAAGTTGGATTAAGCAGTATGGAAGTGATAAAATAATTCTTGGAGCTGATGCAAAGGACGGTAATATTGCTGTTACTGGATGGCTCGAAGAAACAGATCAAAAGTTAATTCCATTTATCAAAGATTATTGTAATAAAGGAATTACTAAGGTGATTTGTACCGACATTAGTAAGGACGGTATGTTACAGGGGCCGGCTATCGATTTATATAAAGAGATTTTAACTGAAATACCCGATCTATACATTGTCGCCAGTGGAGGTGTAAGTAATATTCGAGATATTGAACTTTTAGCTGAAGCCAATATTCCGGCTGTTATTTTCGGGAAAGCCATTTACGAGGGTCGATTACAATTGAAGGAGTTGGAGAGGTTTTTATAGATAGTCAGTAGAAACTAGCCAGAAGTCAGTTGTATAAAACTTAAATTTATAATTATGAAGTCATTTAGAGATTTAATCGTTTGGCAAAAGTCAATGGATTTAACTGTTGATGTATATGAATTATTAAAAGTGTTTCCTAAAGTTGAGGATTATGCATTAGCATCTCAAATTAGGAGATGCTCTGTTTCTATTCCTTCAAATATAGCTGAAGGTTTTGGAAGGAATCATACGAAAGAATTTATACGGTTTTTACAGATATCACAAGGGTCTGTTTATGAATGTCAAACGCAATTGGAAATAGCTTTTCGTGTAAATTATATAGATAGTATTGTTTTTGATGAACTGGATTCAAAATACACGGAAGTAGCAAAAATGCTTTCTTCGTTAATACGTAAAATAAAAGAATCACCCCAACGCTAAACTCTACTGACTACTGTCTAATTACTAATAACTAACTATGCTATCAAAACGAATTATACCATGCCTGGATATTAAAAATGGGCAAACAGTAAAAGGTGTTAAATTTCTCGAGATACAAGAAGTAGGCGATCCGGTTGAGTTGGGTGCCTTATATGCTCAGCAAGGTGCCGATGAGTTGGTGTTCCTTGATATTACTGCAACTCATGAAGGACGAAAGACATTTGTAGACTTGGTAAAGCGAATAGCACGAAATATTAATATTCCCTTTACTGTAGGAGGAGGAATTAGTGAACTGAGTGATGCGGATGCGCTTTTAAATGCAGGAGCTGATAAGATATCGGTTAATTCATCGGCAGTGCGCAATCCTCAATTGATTAATGATTTGGCAAAGAATTTTGGAAGCCAGTTTGTTGTGGCTGCCATCGATGCTAAACTTAAGCAAGCAGACGATTGGATTGTTACGGTGAATGGAGGCCGTATCCCAACAGATAAGAGATTATTCTCCTGGGCAAAGGAGTGTGAAGAACGTGGTGCAGGTGAAATATTATTCACTAGTATGGATCACGATGGTGTTAAAACTGGTTTTGCCAATGAGGCACTAGCTAAATTAAGCGACTCATTGTCCATCCCTATTATTGCATCAGGTGGAGCAGGAGCCATGGAGCATTTCAAAGACGTTTTCACTATTGGTAAAGCCGATGCAGGATTAGCAGCTAGTATTTTTCATTTTAAAGAAATTGGGATTCCTGATTTGAAAGCTTATTTGAATAAGGAAGGAATTTCGGTAAGGATGTAATTAATAGCTAATAGCTGTTGGCCAATGGCTGATAGCTTAAAAAGTTAACTAAAAATGAAGGATTATAGGAAACTTAAGGTTTGGAGAAAAGGAATTGAAATTGTAAAGTTGGTTTACAAATTAACAGCTCAGTTACCTTCAAGTGAAAAGTTCAACCTAGTGTCGCAGCTAAATAGGGCATCTGTTTCTATACCGTCAAATATAGCAGAGGGAAGTAGTCGAAAAAGTGAAAAGGAATATCAACGTTATTTGGAAATTGCTTTAGGAAGCTGTTTTGAAGTTGATACACAACTGGAAATTGTAAAGGAGCTTAAATTAGTGACTCCTCAATTAATCGAAGAACTTAACGAGCATGTTCTTGAAGAAATAATGATGCTTCAGAGTTTTATAAATAAACTGAAATAGTAATGTTTAGCTATCAGCCTTTAGCTGGAAGCTATTAGCTTTAAAAAATGAACATAGATTTTAACAAACTAGGAAACGGCCTTGTGCCTGCAGTTATTCAAGACGATACAACCAATAAAGTATTGATGCTTGGATTCATGAACAAAGAGGCGTTTGAAAAAACAGAAGCTGAAGGAAAAGTGACTTTTTATAGTCGTACCAAGCAGCGACTTTGGACAAAAGGTGAAGAGTCAGGTAATTTTTTGAATGTAGTATCTATTGCCGTTGATTGCGATGAGGATTCACTTTTGATTAAAGTAAACCCTGTTGGACCTGTTTGCCATAAAGGAACCGATACTTGCTGGAAAGAAGAAAATAAGGTTGACGATATTCTCTTCTTAAAAACACTTCAGGATTTTATCGATCAGCGTAAAGAGGAGATGCCAGAGAAATCGTACACTACTTCTTTATTTACCAAAGGAACTCGTACCATCACTCAAAAAGTTGGTGAAGAAGCCATTGAAACTGTTATTGGAGCAATGGCTAATGACGATGAGAATTTTCTATATGAAGGCGCCGATTTAATTTATCACCTAATTGTGCTTCTAACGCACAAAGGCTATCGAATTGAAAATCTGGCTCGTGAGTTGAAAAGTAGGCATAAGTAATGCCAACAAAAGTCATTACACAAGATACTGTTTTGTAATATCTTTGTGATTGTCATGGAGGTACAAGGCATCATAGATAAATATTATCTGCCAAATAGTCCTATTTGGACTATTTTGGTGGAGCACAGCAAGTGTGTTCGCGATAAGGCTTTGGATGTTGCTTATAAACATCCTGAGTTGAATGCTGATGCTGACTTTATTGCAGAAGCAGCCTTGTTGCACGACATTGGTATATATTTAACTAAAGCACCTGATCTGCATTGTAATGGTGAACTTCCATATATCTGTCATGGGTATTTGGGACGACAAATTCTTGAGATGGAAGGTTTACCTAAGCATGCTTTAGTTTGCGAACGACATACTGGTACAGGTTTATCATTAGCCGAAATCATTTCAAATAAATTACCCATCCCACATCGCGATATGCGACCCGTAAGCATCGAAGAACAAATCATTTGTTTCGCCGATAAATTTTATAGCAAAAGTGGAAATCTAACTAAAGAAAAGAGTCTTGACAAAATTCGGAAATCTATGTTAAAGCATAGTCAGGTTCAACTTGATCGATTTAATCTTTGGTGCGAACAATTTTTATAAATCACTTCTATGACAGAAAAGGCTTCTTCAATATATCGTCATCCTGATTATCGACTTAATTGTGCTCAAGTATTAGTTTATAAGTGGTGTGAGCAGAATAGGATTTCCGACCTTAAAGTTTCTGATCTGATGGGTTTGGGAAGTGGGCGTGCACCTGAAGGTATGTGTGGAGCACTGTACGCTGCGCAACGAATTTTTAGTGAAGATCAGACTACCCAGAATGTTCTTAAAGAAAAGTTTGCAAACGAATTTGGATCATTTGGCTGCGATGCTATTCGTTCGAATAAGGATATTGACTGTCAAACATGCATTGACTATATGGATGATGCTATTGCTCATTTAACAGCGAAGTAAGTAACATAAAAAAGGGTAACAAACTGCTACCCATAATATTTACTTATCGTACAAAATCAAAATTTTCTTCAAACCACCTTCCCAGAAAAGGAACATACCTGAATTGTCCTTGTATGGCACCGATTAATCCTATTAACCAAAGGATAAACAATACAAAGCCAAGTATATTACCTATAAAACCAAGGTAAACAAACGTCAAAACGTAATGCACTATTGAAAGAGCAAAGCCGATGAGGTTAATACCTAAAGCTTGTCTG
Organism: Carboxylicivirga fragile; assembly: GCF_050589805.1. Lineage (NCBI taxonomy): Bacteria > Pseudomonadati > Bacteroidota > Bacteroidia > Marinilabiliales > Marinilabiliaceae > Carboxylicivirga > Carboxylicivirga fragile. The sequence continues at coordinate 17,040 of NZ_JBNGOY010000024.1, forward strand.
AGGTGAAAACGACTTAATTCGCTTTGTGGTTTTTCACTTTGTCGCATTATTAGTGCTATTATCCATCCAATTATAGTAACGTAGCTTACAATCGCTATTGTTCTACTTTGTTCGTTCATTCTATTTTTATTTAATATGTAATCAAGGTTATTTACAACTGTCTATTGCTATAATTTTACCATCGGTAATAAACGATAAGCCTTGCTGACCGCTGGTGTTAATCATTAATGCCTGAACCATTAATTGCCCACTACCGCATGTTCGGCCCCAATCCACTATAAAGTTAGCACCGGTATCTCCACTAAATGTCTTTTTATTAATGACTAAATCATATGATTCGAGAGGAGAAAGGCTTAACATTGAATTATCACCAATGTGTTGTTTTATGGCTTTCCCTTTACTGTTGTAGTAGTCAACATTATAAATATATATGGTATCGTTGATACTTGTGTTACGCAAACTTAATGTAACAGTGAGAGGGAATAACTTGGATTGATCTATATGAAACACATCAGTATAAACGGGTACATAAATACGTTCTTTATAAATTGCATCTTCCGCATGTAGAGCTTGTAATTGGTCCATCTTAAAGTGTAACCTTTCGGTATTCTCGGTGGTTTGAGAACAGGCAGATAATACAATTATTAAGACTATCAGAACGTTGTGGAGTTTTAACATGTCAGGTTCGTTTATTGTGCAAAATACAAAATCTTTAGTCTAAATGTGAAAAAGCATTTGCATTCTTTATAAAAAAGAAGCAAATTTGTTCTACTATGAAAACAATGATTAATATATCCTATTGTCCGGCCATTTGTGTCTACACTACCTTCTAAGTAAGGTCGGAACTTCATTGTATCATTTTTAATTCATTTATTTTTCAAATTTTTATTTAATCAAGGAGGATTTTACCATGAGGACAAATGTCGTTTATGTGATGAATGTACCCGTATGTACATGCAAAATTAGTGATCAATTTATTAAAGTATTAAGAGAAGATGAGCCTTCTCATCATAGGCTCAGGCAAAAATTAAAACGCGATGACTAAGCACTATATTAGTATCTTATCAAATAAAAAAAGACAAAGAAAATTGAGTAATATCTGGAATAGTTTCAAAGAAGCTCTGGCTGGTTCATCGCAAGATTATACCAAGATACCATTAAATAAGGCTGTTTTTTTATTGGCGGTTCCAATGGTATTGGAAATGATCATGGAATCAGTTTTTGCTGTTGTTGATATCTTTTTCGTGGGTAAGCTTGGTGCCGATGCCGTTGCTACTGTAGGTATTACCGAGAGTGTATTAACAATTATTTACGCCATAGCTTTTGGTTTGAGCATGGCTACCACAGCTTTGGTTTCTCGACGCATAGGCGAGAAGAAGAATGAAGAAGCTGCAAAGGAAGGCATGCAGGCAATTATTGCTGGAGTTTTTGTTGCTATCATAATTGCAATACCTGGCATGTTATACGCCAAGGATCTGTTAAGCTTAATGGGTGCTTCTGATACCATTGTGAATGAACTTTCATCTTACACTTCTATCATGTTTGGAGGTAATCTGGTGATTATGCTTCTGTTTATTAACAATGCTATCTTTCGTGGAGCGGGAGATGCAGCTATTGCTATGCGCGCGTTGTGGTTGGCAAACGGACTAAATATCATTCTCGATCCCTTATTAATATTTGGAATAGGCCCTTTTCCTGAGTTGGGAATTGCTGGGGCTGCTGTTGCTACAAATATTGGAAGAGGTGTTGCGGTAGCGTTCCAATTGTATATTTTGTTTAAGGGAAAAGGACGCGTTAGTTTGAAGCAAGTGCCAATCAATATTGACCTTAAACGCATTCGTAACCTATTTAAGATATCCTTTGGAGGAATCGCACAATCCCTCATTGCGACTTCAAGTTGGATTTTTATGGTACGTATTATTTCTAATTTTGGTAGCGAAGTAGTAGCCGGATATACCATCGGTATTCGTATTATTCTCTTCTCTATATTACCATCGTGGGGATTAAGTAATGCCGCAGCAACTTTAGTTGGACAAAACCTGGGAGCAGGTGAACCAAAACGTGCTGAGCAAGCAGTATGGGGAGTCGCACGCATTAACATGATTTTCCTAGGTGTATTGAGTTTACTATTCATCATTTTCCCAGGCTGGTTTGTAACTTTATTTACAAAAGATGTTGAGGTTGTGCAAGCAGGTATTAAGTGTCTTCGAATTATAGCTTATGGTTTCATGTTTTATGGAATTGGTATGGTTATGATACAGGCTTTTAACGGGGCAGGCGATACCCGAACACCAACACGTATAAATATTGTTACCTTTTGGATAATTGAAATTCCATTGGCCTATCTGATGGCCATTACTTTAAAAATGGAGGAGTCGGGTGTGTTTTACGCCATTATAATCGCTGAGACTTTCATGACTATTTTTGCTGCCTACCTATTCCGTTTAGGGCGCTGGAAAAAAGAAGCCGTTTAATTTAATGGATAAGGGCTTTTTTTAAAAGAAAAACTCAGTGTCTTTGCGTCTCTGTGTTGACTTTACTCATCTGATTTTATTCACATGAGTAAAGTCCTTATTTGTTTGATTTTTAATCTGTAGTTTTGATAATACGTTAACATTTGAAAATATAATATCTATGAAAGTATTGTGGTTTATGGTGGTAAGCTTGTTTTTGATGACGGCTTGCTGTAATAATGAAACTCAAGAGCAGAAGAATATTGAAATTGCAAATATCTCGAAAGCTACTGTGAAGTCTACTATTGGATTATTAGTTAGTGAGCATGGTGATGAGGTGAAGGAAAATGCGCAACGAGGCGTTAATCATGCAGCATCTTTGTGGCGTAATGTAGATGGCACTGAAGAAGAGTTTAAAGCCTTCTGTCAATCCAATTTTATTGCTGATAATGATTTAAAGGCCGTGAGCTTTGAAAAGATAAGCCGCAACATGGAAATATTGCGAGGTCACTTTAATAAAATAAGTCTTGATCTGCAAAAGCCACTTCACGAACCGATGGGAGACATTTTTGATGTGGATAAAGCTTTTGGTGCTTACAGTGCAGGCTCGCATATGATTGAAGATATGTATCGCAACAAGTTGGCTTTTACCATAGCTCTAAATTTTCCTTACTATAGTTTAACCGAGAAAGAAAAGTTGGGTAAAGATTGGACGCGTCAGCAGTGGGCTTATGCACGCTTGGGCGATGTTTTCACAGCACGAATACCTGCCGAAGTATTGCAGAATGCTTCCGAAGTAGGTTCTGCTTCTGAAATGTATATTGCCAACTACAATATACACATGGGGCATTTAACCGATGGAAGTAACAAGCGTTTCTTTCCAGAAGATATGGTCTTGTTGTCGCACTGGAACCTACGTGATGAAATTAAGTCGCACTATAGTAGAGGTGAAGAAGGTTTAGCATCGCAGGCAAAGGTTTATGAGGTGATGAAACGAATTATTGATCAGAGTATCCCTAAAAAAGTGATCAATAATGGTGATGTTGAATGGGATCCGGTTACAAATATTGTATATAAAGATGGTAAAGCGATTGAAGCTAGTCCCGAAGGTAATGAGCGTTACCAGCAAATTATTAATAATTTTCATGCCTTAAAAGCGATGGATGAGCACACACCATTAAACACGGCTGTGAAAAGAGCTTTTGAAGGCGGAATGGAAATTACGCAAAAGGATGCCGAAGCACTTTTTGTGAAGTTTATGTCATCCAAGGAATTGAAAAAAGTGGCCGTTTTAATTCGTACTCGTTTAGGTCGCGACTTGCAGCCTTGGGATATTTGGTACGATGGGTTTAAAGCGCGCAGCTCAATAAATGCAGAAAGCTTAGATGCGATCACACAAAAACGCTATCCGAATGCCAAAGCCTTTGATGATGATTTGGCAAGCATGTTAATGAAGCTTGGTTTTAGTAAAGATAAGTCAGAATTTTTGGCAGAACGTATCGATGTTGATCCGGCGCGAGGTTCCGGGCATGCCTGGGGTGCTTCCATGAAAGGTGAAACGGCGCATTTGCGTACTCGCATTCCAGAAGGCGGAATGGATTATAAAGGATATAATATTGCCGTTCACGAGTTTGGGCATAACGTGGAGCAAACCATTTCATTATACGATGTGGATTATTACATGTTGAATGGTGTGCCTAACACAGCTTTTACCGAAGCGCTTGCTTTTATTTTCCAGAAACGTGATTTAGAGCTACTAGGGATTAATAATAAAAACCCACAGAAAGAAGCTTTACAAACTTTGGATAATTTCTGGTCAACCTACGAAATAATGGGTGTATCATTATTGGATCAACGCATGTGGTTGTGGTTATATGATAATCCAACTGCCACAGCTGATCAATTAAAAGCAGCAGTTCAAAAGATGGCTATTGAAATTTGGAATGATTATTATGCGCCTGTTTTTGGTGTTAAGGATCAACCAATTTTGGCCATTTATTCGCACATGATCAATAGTCCAATTTATTTATCGAATTATGCTTTTGGTCATTTAATTCAGTTTCAGGTGGAGCAGTATTTAATGTCAGCTGACTTTGCTTCTGAAGTTGAGCGTTTATTCCGTATCGGTTGCATTACACCTAATGCATGGATGCAAGAAGGTTTAAAGGAAGATATCTCGATTAAGTCCATTATAAAAGAAGCTGGCAAAGCTGTGAAGGAAGTTTCGTAAACTAAGGATCGTATCTTTAGTTGTATTGCATCTAATAAGATGCGATCCTTAATTTAAGGTGTCATCTGTATTAAACTATAAAAAAAAGCGAGTAGAAATTAATCTACTCGCTTTTTAATACCAATCTATTATAGTTGACTATAGCTATTCAATCATTTTTTGCAATTTCTTGCGTCCAAAGAAAATTCGACTTTTAACTGTGCCAATTGGCATTTCAAGCTTATCCGCTATTTCTTTGTATTTATATCCTTCCATGTGCATTGTTAATGGTCTTTTAAAATCGCCATCAAGGTTGCTCATGTGATTTGATATCTCATTGGTATAATGAAGAATATCAGGAGTGTCATTAGTGTAATACTTGTTTGATAAATAATTAACTTCATCTACAAGCATAGGAGCCTGTCGCATTTTATACCTTCTACGGTAATTATTGATGAATGAATTACGCATAATGGTATGCATCCATGCAGAAAAGTTGGTGTTCATAACGAATTTTTCACGCGACGATAAGGCACGAAAATTAGTTTCCTGCAATAGGTCGTTTGCATCTTCTTCATTCGTAGTCAATGTAAGGGCGTAGCTAAACATTCTCTGTTGAAGCCCCAATAAGCGATGGTTGAATTGTTCTGCGGTCATCTTTCTGGGTATTTTTCGTTAAAACTTCATTTCTTTCGACACAACTGCTCGGGTGTTTAACGGTTGTTATCAATTAAGAAATATAATTTAGTTATTTTTTAATTTTTATGCAACTGATTGTCAGTACTTTTTTATAATGTAGTAAATAAGTATTGAAATACCTGATTGCGGAATAAAGGTGAACAAAAATTATTTAAGTACCAAATTTGTTCAACATATAATATTCTTAATTGGTCAATATTATTTGTAAATTTGGCCTTTCAGAAGTTCTAAAAGGTTTATTTTCAAGATAAAAAGCTAACGGAAAAAATTTTATCATTTTTTTACATCTGAAGTAGAATCTCGTAAAATATGTTTCTTTTATTTAATCTTGTTTAAGGATATGAAAAAAATGTCGAGCTTAAAAATTGAAATAATAACTTATGGAGAGGCTTTATAATTGTTGAATAATGAATTGGATAAAGAAGGTATATCGTTTTTATCGGGATGGATTTAGAGGTTTGTCGGATTGGGGCAGAACCATGTGGATAATAATCCTGTTAAAACTGTTTGTGATGTTTGCCATTTTAAAATTGTTCTTTTTTACGGATACGCTTAAAAACAAGTATGATACGGATGAAGAAAGAGCTCAACATGTACTCGAAGAATTAATTACACACTAAACTTTTATTATATAATGTTTGAATCAATAGATTTTGCACTTGTCAATTGGTCGAGGGCACAATTTGCACTAACAGCCATGTTTCATTGGCTCTTTGTTCCGTTAACTCTCGGACTTGGTTTTATCATTGCTTTTATGGAAACCATTTATGTGCGAACGGGTGATCCCGAATGGAAACGAATTACTAAATTCTGGATGAAACTCTTTGGCATTAATTTCGCCATTGGTGTAGCGACGGGAATTATTCTTGAATTTGAATTTGGCACCAACTGGTCAAATTATTCATGGTTTGTTGGCGATATTTTTGGAGCGCCCCTGGCCATTGAAGGAATCATGGCCTTTTTCCTTGAAAGTACGTTTATAGCAGTTATGTTTTTTGGCTGGGGAAAGGTGAGTAAGCGATTTCACTTAACAGCTACTTGGTTAACAGCCATTGGCGCCAATTTATCTGCTTTGTGGATTTTGGTAGCAAATGCCTGGATGCAAAATCCAATTGGGATGAAATTTAATCCTGAGATGGCGCGGAACGAAATGGTCAACTTCTGGGATATTGTATTATCCGAAACAGCCGTGAACAAGTTTCTGCACACTACCACTTCGGGTTATGTACTCGCATCTGTTTTTGTTGTAGGTGTTAGTGCATGGTTCTTATTAAAGAAAAGGCACATCTTATTTGCCAAACGTAGCATTGTTATTGGTTCGGTTTTTGGAATTGTTTCGTCCATAATGGTTATTGCTTCAGGAGATGGCTCGGCCAGAGAGGTTGCAAAGAATCAGCCAATGAAGTTTGCCGCCATGGAGTCGCTTTACGAAGGACAAACAAATGCGCCTTTAATTGCCATTGGCTTGTTTGGAAAGCCACATGACACACCAATGCATCGTAAATCAGATCAAGATTTTCTGATGAAAATTGAAATTCCGAACATGTTATCATATATGGCATTTTTAAAAGTAGATGCTTTTGTTCCTGGTATTAAAGATTTGGTATTGGGGAACGAGGACTACAACATCATGTCGTATAAGGAGAAAATTAAGCGTGGATATGAAGCCCAGCAGGTATTGAAAGCTTTTAAGGAAGCAAAAGGAGTTGATGCGGTAGAATATAATCGCTTAAAAGCAAAGTTTGACGACAAGCATTGGGTGGAAAACTACTTTCGCTACTTTGGATATGGAAATTATTACGATCCAAACCCTGAGCAGTTGGAGTTAAATGCTTTTAAGATTGTGCCACCGATATCATTATCATTTTATGCGTTTCATATTATGGTTGCTTTAGGCGGACATTTCCTTTTACTCTTTATTGTAATACTCTATTTTGCCTTATACAGTCGTATCGAGAATAAAAAGTTGGTGCTTTACACAGCGCTTTGGACCATTCCTTTTGCCTACATCGCAAGTCAATCGGGCTGGGTGGTTGCAGAGGTGGGCCGTCAGCCGTGGGTTATTCAAGACCTAATGCCAACCATGACTGCCGTATCTAAAATTGATACGAGTTCAGTAATGATCACTTTCGGATTGTTTACTATAACTTTTGTAGGATTGGCAATTGCCGAAGTGCGCATAATGGTGAAACAAATTAAGAATGGACCAAAAGAAGGAGGGAATAAATAATGTTTGAAGCACTATCACATTTAGCTTTACAGCAATATTGGTGGATAATTGTCTCTCTTCTGGGAGCTATACTGGTGTTTTTAATGTTTGTACAAGGTGGACAAACATTGCTGTATACAATTGGAAAAACAGATATGGAACGCACCATTTTGGTGAATACACTTGGCCGAAAATGGGAATTTACTTTTACAACTCTTGTCACATTCGGTGGAGCTTTCTTTGCATCTTTTCCACTGTTTTATAGTACAAGTTTTGGAGGAGCCTATTGGGTCTGGATGATTATTTTGTTCGCGTTTGTATTGCAAGCAGTGGCTTATGAGTTTCGATCGCGACCAAATAATTTTTTCGGGGCAAAAACCTACGAAGTCTTTTTAATGCTCAACGGTTTGATTGGGACAGTATTAATCGGAACGGCCGTGGCAACTTTTTTCACTGGCTCAGCTTTCAGTGTGAATGATTTAAATCAATCGCAGTGGGAACTTTCTTCTCATGGACTTGAAGCAGCGCTAAACTTGCACAACTTATCATTAGGTTTGGCGGTATTCTTCCTGGCAAGATGTCTGGCATTACTTTATTTTATGAATAGTGTTCAACACGACGAAATATTAAAGCGAGCAAGAAAGCAATTACTTAACAATGCCATTCCGTTTGTGGTATTTTTTCTCACTTTCGTAATTTGCTTGATGTTTCGTAATGGTTATGCAGTAAATGCGGAAACCGGATTGGTTACCATGCAGGAGTATAAATACGCGATTAACTTATTCGAGATGCCCGTGGTATTCATCATGTTTTTAATTGGTGTTGTAGCTGTTTTGTACAGCATCACCATAAGTATATTAAGGGTGCATACCAAAGGAATATGGTGTGCGGGTGCAGGAACCATTCTGACGGTGTTAAGCTTGTTTCTTTTGGCAGGATTTAATAACACCTCATTCTACCCATCGAGTTTCGATTTACAAAGTTCATTAACCATTCAGAATTCGTCTTCGAGTCATTTCACTTTAACTGTGATGAGTTACGTGTCGTTAATGGTACCTTTTGTAATTGCCTACATTTGGTATGTGTGGAAGTCGATTAATAATAAACCCATCGATGAAGAAGAAATGGGTGAGGAAGATTTACATGTGTATTAAGATAAAAAAAATAGGATATGAATTACCTACATCAAGTATTATGGTATATGGCCTTACCGCTAACTATTGTTGTTAGTTATTATGCTGTAAGGTTAGCCTTAAAGATTTTTCATAAAAAACTTGAGGCGCAGAAGGATCAATAAAACTTATACTCCCGGGGTACAGCCTCGGGAGTTTTTTTGTTTAACCTTATCTCTTGTTCTTTTTCATTTGTTCATCTTCAAATATTTGAAAATACTCCTTTGCATAATTATATAATGGTCCTAAATACCCATCAAAGGGACCCAGATTTTTGAATTTCTTATTAAAAGTAGGATACCTACTTATGGCCAGAATCATTGTATTGTAAATTTCATCTTCTGGATATTTATATTTAAGCCAGTTATTTGCAACCGAATCTAATCTTTGCTCAGAAATACTAGAAAGATTGAGAGAAAATACGGTGTCTAGATTGATAGTATTATCTTTTGTAAGAAGGTTAATTGTAAAAACAGGTGCTAATTCATACTTCCCTTTTTTTCCTATTGGTAACTCTAGGCATCTTGATATTTTTAATTGTCCATTTTCATGCGTGATTTTATCTATGTGATATTCATAGCTTTGTAGTATTCTGGTTGCCGAATTGCATTCAAATATTTCAAAACCTCTAAAATAAACTGAACTATCTGGATACTTATAGCCAGACACAATGGTGTCAATTATTTCATTAGCTGAATAACCACAAACAATAAATCTAAAATTTTGCTTATGGACTTCTATTATCGGCTCTCCTGGTGACGAAAAGAAGCTCTCAATACATTTACAGTTGATTTTTAACGAATCGAGATTTGGTTCATATTCTTCTAAAGAATCATCTCTGGAGGAGCTATATTCAGTAAGGCCTTCAAAAACAATCCCTTTCGTTTCGTTTAGAGTTTCATGAATTGATTTTTTAGTATTCTTTTGGTTTGGAAGGCTGCAGCTTGAAATAACTATTGTCAATAGTATAACAGTATAAATAAATTTCATTTATGGATATTTTAATTAACTCAAATGTTTAAACGTCAAACTCAATTGTGCTTGCAACTCCATAATTTCCTTATGCGATTTTTTTAGCGTGTTTTGTTCAATATGCGATAGCACCTTGAAATTAACAGTATTCTCTGGAGCTTCATTGTTCAGCACGGCTTGTGATTGTAGTTTCAAACGAAGTTGCATCAGATAGTTATAAATCTGTTTGAGCTCATTTTTATGTTCAAGTGAGAATTCCTTTTGTTCAAAGAGTAACTCTATTCGTTCGATTGTATTGCTTGCTTGTAATTGATGAACCAGACCATAAATACGGACGTATCCAATTAAAGGCAATAGCACCTTTTTTAAATTAAAAGCTTCGGCATCGGCTGTGACTTTATATTTGATTATGGAGTTAGCCATGTGGTAAAAGAATAGGCCATTATCTTTTACAATGTCATTTATGTGTTCGCGTAATTCGTTAATTAATTTACCTTCACCGTAAATACATCTAAAATCAAAAAAAGTACTGCTGTCCAAAACACTTTGAGGGTCTGGGGAATTAATCCACTTTGAGAAATAATCTTTCCAAGTAGAAATCGATTGACACCATTTTTTATTACTCGCCATAATCTCACCAATGCAATAGTTATAACCAATGGTATGCAGGTGTTTATTAATGGACTTTGCTAGATGGTGAAAATACACTTGATCTTGTTCTGTTGCCGAATTCGATAGCACTATGGCATTATCTTGATCGGTTTTGAGTGTTTGTTCCATGCGACCTTCGCTGCCAAGTGCCATAAAGGCAAAATCACATGGAGGAGTTCCATGCTCTTCAATGGCCAAATCAATTACACGAATAGAAATAGCATCGGCTACCGATGTGATTATGCGGGTTGTATTTTGGGCATTATCACTATTTACAATAATAGCATTAATGAGCACCGGAACATGATTGTAAATCTGTTTAAGCTCATCAATATGTTGGCTGTTTTCGATTTCTTGAATTATATAACTTAATGAGTTTCGCTGTACTTCTAACGCTTCCTGATTACCGATTACGCCTACTACATTATTCTGGGTGTTTTTCACCAAGAGGTGCGAAATGCCTTCTTGACGGAACAGGAGAACTGCTTCGTACAAAAGGGCATTTTCAGAAATTTGTGCAACCGGGGCACTCATTATATTAACAACCTTACTTTCGAGACTAATTTCTTTGGCCAGAACACGCTTTTTCAAATCCGTATCGTTAACAACACCAATAATGGTTTGTGCTTGCTTTACGAATATAACTTTCTGATTTTTTAAAGTCATCAGTGTGGCAACCTCCTTAATAGAGGTATCTATTTCACATGTTAAAGCCGATTTTACAAACGACTTAATTGGTTGATTCATTAATAACAATGAAGTTTGCAGTTCCTGCGAAAGCTGTTTGGTGCTTGTTTCCAGCTGTTTTTTACGGCTCACATCTTTGGCTACTACAATAAACGCCTCTTGATTGGAGTATATGATTCGTGATATGGAAATAACAATCGGTCGGCTTGCTTTACCATTGCAAATCAGTTCGGTTTCGGCAGAAACACTCTTTTTAGGATCAGAAAATAAAGAAAGAACCTGATCCCATTTGATGGTAAAAAGATCGTTGAACGACGCTCCTGTTAGTTCTCTGGATGGACAGTCTATCATCGTGGCAAACTTTAGGTTATTAAAGGCCACTCGATTATCCACAAACATCAAAGTGCCTTCAGTGGAGGCATCAACTAGTGTTTTATATTTTTGCTTCGATTGTATCAGTTTTTGCTCTGCTGCTTTTCGTTTGTTTTCAATATTAAGGCTTTGTCGGATGATGTATATTAGGGCAATGATGATGATAGCGACAATGATCGATGATATTTTTAAGAGGCGATTTTTTAATGCGGCTATTTCTTGTTCCACATCTTCAAGGTAGATGCCTGTTCCGATTAGCCATCCCCAATCATCAAAACCTTTAACAAAGGATAATTTTGGCACAACTCGGGAGGTATCATCTTTCCATTGCCAATAGTAATCGATAAACCCTTCATTATCTTCTTTTACCAATTTTACGGCATCCACAAATAATTTCTTCTCGTGCGAATCCTTAAAATCTTCCAGGTTAGTATTATTGAGCTCAAGTAGATACGGGTGCATAATCATTTTCGGAGAATAGTCAATCAGCCAGAAATAATCCTTGCGTTCCACGCCATACCGCATTTGTTCTATTTGATCCGCTGCTACTTTTTGCGCTTGTTCAAGACTTAATTCACCCCTTACATATTCCAGATGATGTTCTTCCAATATGCTCCATGCCGTATTGGTTAATTCGCGAATCATCTCTTTTTTTCGATCCATCATATTTTTCTCAAAGTGAGGGATGATTATCGCAAAGAAGGAAATAATAAAAAGCACAATAGCTAATATGGATGGTGCCACTATGCTAATGAAGAATTTATTGAGGTTTTTTTCAGACATAATGAGGCTATAAATCAGATGCGCTTGGTTTGAACGATATTGGTTTCTGTATCATAAATGCAAAACCCTTTACCTAAGCGACTACCGGCAATAGGCGGAACCAATATGCAATCGTTTTTTTGCGCGTTGTATTTTTTATTAAATCGTTTTCCTATAATTGAATGATCATTGGCCACATATAGACCAGAGAAATGAAAATGCCCGGCGAAGGCTATTTCACAATCGTGATCCTTCATAAATTGTTTGTGTTGACCAAATTCATCTATTTCTGTCAAAAATATCTTCATCGACCCACTTAGGTTTGGATAGATAAAATGTGAAAGAAAAATATTAATCTCCTTCGTTTTTATAATATGGTATTCAGGAAGCGATTTAAGGAAGGCAACGTCATTTTTTGTGTAAAGAGGATCCAGTTCATCATGATCGTAAAGCCATATTTTCCCTTGCGCTTTTTCCGCTCTTGCGTGGTAATCCATATCGTACCAATTGTCCGGAAAATTAAAAGAGCTTTTCACCGATGGCGTTCGCTGAGCAGCATGTAGGTCGTGATTGCCCGCAATAATGATGCTGCAATTTTCTCTTACCAAGCGCAGACATTCATGCGCATCTCTGGTATCGAAATAATGATAATGAGGTACACTAAAACCGGATATATCGCCAAGACAGATAATTTCATCGCAATTGAGCTTTTCAATTTTCTTGAGTGCTCGCTTTAGATGCACAATGTCTTCATGTATATCGGTTAGTATGGCGTATCTCATTAAAATTAGCTTGTTTACTTCTTAAGTGCCTTGTACCTAAAGATAGTAGAATATTTTCTTTCCACATCGATGAAAGGAATGTAAATGATGTGTTGATCTTATTTGTCCTTGGGCGGAGGTAGAATCTTCTCGATGAAGTTTCTTTTCTTTTGAGGCTGACCCAATAGCGCATTTAAACTGTTTTCAGCTGCAAGGTTTCGATCCCAAAGATCCATGGCTTTTTTGTAGTATTCTATCGCCAATTCATAATTCTCGCGATGGCGCATCACAATGCCCAAGTTGGTATAAGCAACTGACAAGCGGCGAGGTGTTTCCAATTGGGCTTCTTTAATTTCATTAATGCGACTTGATGTAAATCGCTTTAATTCTTTGTCAGAATAACTCGTAAGTCCGTTGAGGAAATTAGTTGTAAGTAGCATATGTATTTCCTCTTCGTCTTTCTCAGAGTATATGTTTAACCAATCTTCATAGGTTTGGATGCTTTTCAAAGCTGCTATTTTACTCAAGCTAAGTAGTGTGTCTTTTGATAAAATAGAAATGCCATCGAGACTTAAACAATTGTCTTCATGAAAAATTGCCATTGCAAGGTAGGCGGCTGATCGGTTGTTGTGTAATACACCTATTTCGTAAGAGCGTTGGTAATGCTCTACAGATTGGTAAATAAATTCTACCGAATCCAAGAGTAGAAAGATGGCTTTGAAATTATTGCTTTCGGCATAACTATCATATTTGCCATATAATTCGCGGGCTTCAATAATACGTGGGTCGTTTGATTTATTTACATGATTGTAATAAAGCTTGGCAATGGCGAAACCAATGATAACAATAGAACCTAGGATGACAATGAGAGATTTCTTGGAATTATTTATGTTCGGCATGGATAGTATTTGTTTGTGAGCTTAAGAGAATATGAGAAAAGGATTGATGAATTATTCTATTCTCTTTTACCCCTCCAAACCTCCCCTAGAGGGGAGGCTATGTCCCCTTTAGAAGGGGTTTTAGGGGTGAAATTATTGGATATAGAAAATTGGAAAGGTATCCAGTAAAGATTCTTTATATGAATACCTTTCTAATATTTTAACTGTGTACTTTTTCTATTAAGAATTTACGAATCTCCTCAGGAGTTTCAGGTGTTAATTTCGAAACAATGATGTTAGCTAAAATCGCTAAAGGAGCACCAATCCATGCGAAATACCAAGCTTCCAGATAGTAGCTGATGAATTCATGGAAAGGTAAAACTACACCTTGTTTTCCTGCGACAAAGTAGGTGATTGATATGATGGAAATTAAACCACCAACAATTAATCCAGCAATAGCACCTTGGCGGTTCGATCCACTCCACCAAATTCCTAGAAGGAAAAGAGGGAAGATTGTACAACCGGCCAAAGAAAAGGCTACGGCTACTAACTGACCTATTAAACCTAATTCTAACATTGCAATCATAGTAACGATAATTGCCATAGAGATAGTTCCAATACGAGCCATCAATAGCTGTTTCTTCGGAGAAGAGTTAGGATTAATTACTTTCACATATAAATCGTGAGAGAAGGCGGATGCTCCAGCAACTAGTAATCCCGATACGGTCGAGAATGCGGCAGATACACCACCAGCAGCCAATAAACCAACAATCAGTGGGTGAATTCCACCTAATTGTGCTGTATAAACAACAATGGCATCTTTCGAAAGCTTACCTACTTCAGGGTTGGCAGATAAAATCTTACCAAATGCTGAATAAACGGGTGCACTCCAATATAGAATACAGATAAAGAATAAGCCCCATACTACTGACCAACGGGCATCACTTGCCTTAGGTACCACATAAAAACGTTGAATAACGTGTGGTAGACCTGCAGTCCCAATCATTAATGAAAAAGCAATGGCCATCCATTGGAAGTAAGTTTTACCAGTTGCAGGATCCCATGGCATGGAAAACTCAGGTGAAGCAGCAATGGCATAATCATGCCCTACGGCATTAACCAATTGCGATATCTCAGCAGATGGTATACCATTGGTGATATCTGTTACTACCGATCCATAACCTATCTGCGGTAAAATCCAGAAGTAGTCAAACTTAAACGTAAGAATGAATAATGGAATCAGGAATGAGATGATAATAATAATGTATTGGATTTGCATGTTTTTAGTTACCCCAAGCATACCCGATATTAAGGTATAGGTCAGTACCACTGAACCACCAATCATGACAGCCCACATATATTCGAGACCTAATATCCATTTAAACATTAAGCCGATACCTGCGAACTGACCAACACAGTACGAAATAGATATTAAGATGGCAATGATAGCACCTGTTGCACGCAAACCTTGTGAGTAATAACGGTCGCCAATAAAATCGGCAGCTGTGTATTTTCCATATTTGCGAATTTGGCCAGCCATTAGTATTAGCAATAATACATAACCTCCAGTCCATCCTACAACGTAGGCCAGTCCGTGATAACCCGATCCATACATAAGAGCAGCCATTCCAAGAAACGAAGCAGCACTCATCCAGTTTGAAGCAATAGCCATACCCGATCCGGTACGCGAAATGCTACGACCTGCAGCATAATAATCGTTGGTGTCTTTCGCTCTGAAAAGAATACCTACCATTACAAACACACAAAGGATGCTTATAAGTATAATGGCAGGACCTGTTTTAAATCCCCCTTCGAGTTCAGTTGCCGCATTGGCCGCAGACATAAGGGCTGGCAACGATAAAGTAAAAAGTGATAATATTATTTTTTTCATAATGATTCGAGTTGATTATTCAGCAATTCCCATTTTTTTATTGTATTGGTCTACTCTTAAGCAATATGCCCAGCATAGGCCAATAAAGAGAATTAATAGAAAAACTGCAGAGTAGAAATAATGAAATGGGAATCCTAAAAATGTCGTGTCAGTTAAAAACGAACGATTATGTATGGTATATAAAGGCATACATGTTTCAATTATTTCCATGTTTTCAGCTGTTATAGCTTCAATGCTCGAAGATCTTAATTCTAATGGAAGAATCTTTGCCAAAACCTCTGTTGGTTGAAGACCAAGAATTGATGTGGCCAATCCGCCAAGTTTTCGTTTAGCACTGAGGTAATCGGCGTCGGTAACCGCATTGGCTTCAGATTCGGCTTTTTCGAAATCAAGAAGTGCACTCGTTAACGCTACTTGTTGAGCCGAATCGGCCAATTGAAATGTGGCCCAGGTAATACCGTTATCAAGAGCGGCTCTGTGCTCGGTTGAAATAAAAACCTTGCCTGCAACGTGAAGTGCTGAATTTGCAAAAGTTGTAAGGCTAGAAGCATCTGCATTGCCTTCTTTTACATCATTCCAAACCTCATTAAATGCGATTAGTTGTGGTTCTGGTACTGGTTTCTCAATGACTCTCAATAAAATATGAAAGCCAAAGATGGCGATTGCCCAAATACCAATTAACCACAGCACCATGTTTCTGTTATGTTTAGCCCTTTCTGTTGTTGGCCTAAAAAAACTGATGTGATAGTCTTTGTTCATGTTTGTAAATTTTGGATTTTAGTAACTGATAGTGACTAAAATAGCTGATTTGAATCAGAAAAAAGACAAAATTTAAGCATATACGATTCCGAATATATGTAGATAAGTCGAAGAAATGCTATGCTATTGACTTACAGTGAGTGTTGTGTTTGGCTTAGATTTGACAGAAAGTGACCAATTTCTTTGAATGGGGTGAAAAACTAAGAAAGAAGGGGGTGCATAATAGGGCTTAAGATCTTGAATATAAATCAAATTGGTTTAAAAGGTCTAAATTTAAAGGATGGCATCTTTGGTCCAATGTTTAAATTAAGATGCCATCCTTTGGTTAAGTGCAAAAAAAAAGGATCGCCTCGAAAAGCGATCCTTGAATATTATAGAGTTTGCTACTCTTTAGAATTTATACAACATACTAACTGTTATTCTGTGATTTTCTACATCAGTCGTGTTAATTGGTGTCCCTTGCGAATCGAAATCATCACCATAACCAGCAACTGTATATGCATATTGCAAACCAAGAGTAGTTTTCTTAGCAAGTACAAAGTCAACGCGCGGAGAAACAGAGTATAATGAACCGATTGTACTACTTCCAGGGTTTGTACTACTTCCACCAATTGAATACTGCCATAAGATACTTACATCTTCACGCGCACCATATGCTTTAGAATGACCAAAGAATACGCCTGTTTGTACCTTACCAATATTGTATTGCAGATCAGCCCAAAAACTTCCTGAGTAGGTGGCAGCATATTCTGATAAAATATTATTGATGCCCGTATTAGCTTTTCTTCCTACACCACCTAGCATTACCATGTTCGACATGTTTCCGCCGTAGGTATAGCCAGCTTTTACAGTTAAGTCACTTATGTTTATTTTGGTTATTGCACTTAGGTGATAACTTGTAACTTTTTCATCTGTAGCATAAGTATATTTAATATCAGGGTCATTGGCATCATCAAATTGCTCTGATAACATAGGCTTTAAGCTTTTTACACCTGCGGTTAAGGCCAAAAGAAATTGTTTGCTCTTATACTTTAGTTGTACATCTAACTCTGGCAATTGCGACATTTCATCACCAGTTGGCATACCCGCATTTTTAAAATCAGTTTGTGCGACTAATGCTGCATTGAGTTCTAAATTATCAGAAGCTTTAACGCCATACTTAAGCTGAGCATTTCTGGCAAAAGGGTTGAAAGGGATAGCCGGATCTAAACCTATCATTAACGGAAATGACTCTGGGATGAATAGAGGGTGCCAATATTGACCAACAATTAAGTATGATTTTTCCCAGCTTAATCTGATCATAGCATGACGTAATCTGAAATTGACATCATTTGAACCTGATTTACCTAGAAAATCACCTTCAACTAATGCGAATGACTTAGCTCCTAATACATCTGGTCCTGATACGTGTAAGCCAAATCGGGAATGCGCTGCATCAATATTGTATTGACCAGTTGCGTTAATGTCGTTACCTCTGTCGTCAAGTTGTACAGGTTTTGGGTACAGATAGATATGGCTATTGCGTGGAGCAACACTTTGGCGTGAATCATAAAAACCACTGACTCCAACAAATCCATGCAGTTCTACCTTAAATGCTTTTTCTTTTTCCTGTCCAAAAACTGATAGTGTTATCAGTATGACAAGTAATGTGTTTAGACTTCGTTTCATAATATTTGTTTCTGAGATGGCGTTGTATCGATTAAATACTTGAGTGCAAAACAACTAAAAATTTGGGCAAAAAAAAAGACGTTCAGCGAATGAATGTCTTTAATTTTGTGATAGTTATACTATTATTGATGCAACGCATACTACTTTGCATTCAATGTATTCTTATTTAAATCCTAATAGCCACTTCCCCAAGGAAACAATAATGTAATATAAAATTATAGCAGCGATGCCACCTACGCCAAGTAATACAATAAACACTATGGCAAGAAATAAGAGGATGAATCGCTCTTTGTTTTCTGAAAATTTGAAGTTCTTAAATTTCAAGGAGAACATGGGAACTTCACTTACTAATAAAATGCTGAAGAAGAGAATGAGGCCGAAAATAACCAATGGGTTCATCCAGTCGAATGATTGTGGAGAATCGATAAACTTATAAGCAAAGGCAGCTGTAAAAATGCCTGTTGCAGTTGTTGTTAACCCAAGGAAGTTTTCGGTTTGTCTCGTATCGACATTAAACTTAGCCAGACGGAGTGCAGCAAACACAACTAGTATAAACGGACTTAATATCCATAGTTGTTCAGGCCATTCCAATGTGTTAAATGGAATACTTACATCGGCAAAGAGTTTGGCTTTTATTATGCTCGACCAAATGGCAGCAGGCGCTACTCCAAAACTAATTAAATCAGCTAATGAGTCAAGTTCCTTACCCATTTCACTGTAGGCCTTTAAAGCTCTTGCCGCAAAACCGTCACCAAAGTCGAAAATGGCACCGATAAATATTAACCAAACAGCCCACTCTAGTTGATGATTTAAGGCGAAGAAAGTAGCCAGAGCGCCACAGAGTACATTAAGGCTTGTTAAAAAATTCGGAATATGTTTCGTAATATTCATTGTTCATATTTGTTTGTTCGAAAATATGACAATCCCTTAGACATTCAAAATATCGGAGCCGAAAGCTGTGTTAAATAATAAATTAACGTTAAAAGGCAATATTTATTTGGAATTATAATTATACACTCTATATTTGTATCGAATTATAGAAAAGAAATGAAAAACTGTATCCATCATATTCATCATTTATTCCTCCCACAGGTAGGCTGAGATTGATATGTGTATACATTAAACAATATTTCATCAAAAAGGCTTACCAGAAACGGTAAGCCTTTTTTTATTTTAAAATTTTGACATGTTAAACAATTTTCATCATCATACACATCACCATTACCTATCGAGCAGATAAGTCAGATTGTTGTGTCATAAAACGAAATACAAAGGCTTATCTCATACGGGATAAGCTTTTTTTTTATCCATAAATATTTAGAATAGAACATTAAAACATAGAAATCATGGAAACTAAAATTAGAATTGCATTACAGAAGAAAGGTCGCTTGAACGACGATTCAATGAAATTGTTAAAAGAAGCGGGCATTAAGTTTAATGTAGGTAGCGGAAAATTAGTGGCATCATCGCCAAATTTCCCAATTGAAGTATTGTTTTTACGCGATGATGATATTCCACAAACGGTGGCTGATAAAGTGGCAGATATTGGAATTGTTGGTGAGAATGAAATGCTTGAAAAAGGCTTTGATTTAAATATTTCCAAACGTTTAGGCTTTAGTCGTTGTCGACTATCTTTAGCTATACCAAAGGCTGATGAATACAAAGGATTAGACTATTTCGAAGGTAAAAAAGTAGCCACTTCCTATCCTGTTATTCTTAAAAAGTATTTTGCCGAGCAAAAAATAAATGCTGACATACACGAGATTACTGGGTCGGTAGAAATTGCACCGGGCATTGGATTGGCCGATGGTATTTGCGACATTGTAAGCTCTGGAAGTACTTTAGTTGCAAATCGCCTTAAAGAAGTTGATGTGGTGATGGAGTCCGAAGCTCTTTTGGTAGCAGCTCCTGAGCTAAGCGCCGAAAAGCAAGCCTTATTAGATGAGATTATTTTTAGAATTAACTCGGTAAAAGCAGCTAATTCAAACAAGTACATCCTTATGAATGTTCCTAATGATAAGGTGAATGATATATTGGAAATACTTCCGGGAATGAAAAGCCCAACCGTACTTCCTTTGGCAGATGATAAATGGAGCTCGGTGCACTCGGTAATTCAAGAGAAGAAGTTTTGGGAGATTATTGGCCAACTGCGAAATAAGGGTGCTGAAGGAATTTTGGTTATTCCTATTGAGAAAATGATTTTGTAGAAAGTCCGGTGTTGTACGTTCGGAGTCCGAAGAATAAACATTTATGAATTATCCCATAAGAGGGAATAGCTATAAAGAAGATGCAAAAGATATTATACCCCAAAAAAGAGCAGTGGCAACAATTATTGGAACGACCTGATAATGGTTTGGAAGATTTGTTTGATACGGCAAAAGGTGTGTTGCAAGATGTGCAACGCAATAAAGATGCCGCATTGAAGAAATATACCAGAATGTTTGATGGTGTTACGCTTGAAGAATTTGCTGTTACCAAAGAGGAAATTGACGAAGCATGTTTAAGTGTTGGTAGTGATTTGAAAGAAGCTATCTTAACGGCAAAAAGTAATATCGAAAAATTCCACGAAGCGCAACGTGTTTCGTCTAAAGTGATTGAAACAATGCCAGGCGTACAATGCTGGCAACGAAGTGTGGCTATTGATAAAGTAGGCTTGTATATTCCAGGGGGTACTGCGCCTTTGTTTTCAACTGTTCTAATGTTGGCGCTTCCTGCGAAAATTGCTGGTTGTAAAGAGATTGTTATCTGTACACCTGCTGGAGCTGATGGAAAAATTAATCCAGCCATCCTGTATAGTGCCAACCTTGTGGGAGTAAGTAGGATATTTAAGTTAGGTGGTATTCAGGCTATAGGCGCTATGGCCTATGGTACCGAAACGGTTCCATCTGTATCTAAAATATTCGGCCCGGGTAATCGATTTGTGACGGCGGCAAAGCAGTTGGTAAGTATTAAAGAGGTGGCTATTGATATGCCTGCTGGTCCATCCGAGGTTATGGTTATGGCCGATGAGAGTGCCGAACCTTCGTTTATTGCAGCCGATTTATTATCACAAGCTGAGCACGGTGCCGACAGTCAGGTGGTGTTATTAACTAATAGTGAAGCTTTGATAGATGAGGTTGAAAAAGAAGTGGCTGCCCAACTTGAGCTTCTGCCACGAAAGGATGTTGCTGAGAAAGCGCTTGGAAACAGTCGGCTAATTGTTTTGAAAACGGAAGCTGAAATGCTTGAGATGTGCAATGATTATGCACCTGAGCACTTGATCATCTCCATGCGCGATGATGAAGAGATTGGTAGTAAAGTAACAAATGCGGGCTCTGTATTTTTGGGTAATTATTCTCCAGAAAGTGCTGGCGATTATGCTTCGGGAACTAATCATACTTTGCCAACGCAGGGTTATGCCAAAGCCTATAGTGGTGTGAGTACCGATAGTTTTATGAAAAAGATCACCTATCAAAAAATTACTCAAGCTGGCTTAACTAAATTGGGGCCATCCATCGAAATTATGGCGGAAGCCGAACAGTTAATAGCGCACAAAAATGCGGTTACTGTAAGATTAAAAAAAATTAAGAATTAATATAAAGTAAGGAGTATAAAGTACTGAGTGTTGATATTTTGATACATTTACTACTGACTACTCACTACTGCCTACTCACTATTACTATGAAACCACTCGACCAATTATTACGAACCAATATTAAAAACCTGAAACCATATTCTTCGGCACGTGATGAATACGTGGGAGAAGCTTCGGTTTTTTTAGATGCCAATGAAAACCCATTTAATAAACCTTACAATCGATACCCCGATCCGTATCAACGAACAGTGAAGCAAAAGATAGCATCCATAAAAGATGTGTCAGCTGATCAGATCTTTTTAGGAAATGGCAGCGATGAGCCAATCGATTTGTTGTTTCGCGCATTTTGTGAGCCCGGTATCGACAATGTGGTAAGCATTGATCCTACCTATGGTATGTATCAGGTAGCAGCAGATATTAATAATATTAAGGTGCGAAAAGTATTATTGACACCCGATTTTGAATTGGATGTTGACGGCTTATTAGCGGCTAGCGATGAGCACTCAAAGCTTCTGTTTATTTGTTCGCCCAACAACCCAACTGGTAATTGTTTTATTGAGGCCGATATCATTTCACTCATTTCTCAATTCAAGGGTATCGTTGTTTTGGATGAGGCCTATATTGACTTTGCAGCAGATAAAAGTTTACTCAATCGTTTAGGCGAATTTCCTAATCTGGTAATACTGCAAACATTTTCAAAGGCATGGGGTATGGCGGCTATTCGATTGGGAATGGCTTTTACCTCGCCCGAGATTGTGTCTGTACTGAGTAAGATCAAATACCCGTATAATATAAATGTACTCACCCAGGAGAAAGCTTTGGAGCTTTTAGAGAATGAAAAAGAAAAGGCCTACTGGGTCGAGCGTTTATTGGCCGAGCGAGAGGTTTTAAGAGCGGCGCTAAATGAATTTTTCTTTGTTAAAAAAGTGTATCCGTCCGATGCGAACTACCTTTTGGTAAAAGTGGAAAATGCCAAAGGTTTATACCAGTTTTTGGTTGATAAGCACATTATTGTTCGCGACCGTTCATCTGTTGCTTTGTGCGAAGAGTGTTTACGAATAACGGTTGGTCAGCCGGCAGAGAATAGTTTGTTGTTAGAAGCACTATCTTTATATGCATCTAAATAATAGATCATGTTAAAAGATAATGCCTTACTATTACTTTTTATGTTGAATATAAATTTCCTAATGGGACAAACTAAAATTCGCTTATGGGAGGGGAACCCTCCCGAGTATATTTTGAATGAAGTTCAAGAGATTGATACCGTTTCTAACTGGAATGTACCTGTAGTATATGGTATTAATCAGTCTGAATTGACATTTTTCAAAAGTGATAAAAAAGGTTTGTTACCAGCAGTGATTATTTGTCCTGGCGGGGGCTATGGTGTTGAAGCGTACAAACATGAGGGTAATGATGTGGCTTTATGGTTTAATTCGTTGGGGATTCATGCCTTTGTGCTAAAATATCGCTTGCCCGATGAGGCTATTTGTGAAGAACCAACTTATGCGGCTTTAACAGATGCTTTGAGGGCTTTGCAACTAGTACGTAAAAATGCAAAGCAATATTCAATTGTTGAGGGCAAGATCGGCATCATGGGTTTTTCTGCAGGCGGTCATTTGGCGGCCTCGGCATCTACTTTGTATGATCAAGCACGTTTTTCAGAATATTCTGCTCGTCCAGATTTCTCAATATTGATGTATCCGGTTATATCAATGCAGAAAGATTACACGCATATGGGATCACGCAATAACTTATTGGGATCAAAACCTGAAACCGCGCTCGTAGATTTGTTTTCGACAGAATTGCAAATTAATAGTAAAACGCCTCCTGCATTTTTATTACATGCTGCTGATGATGAAGCCGTGAATGTGAAAAATACGATGCTTTATTCAGAAGCATTACTTAATGCAGAAGTAGATTGTACGAAACACATTTTTGAAGAAGGAGGACATGGTTTTGGCTATGACGAAAGTAAAGCAACGAACCGTTGGATCAGCTTACTGGAAGATTGGTTAAGGCAAAAAGAAATTATTAAATAATGAAAAAAGTACTATTTATAGATAGGGACGGCACATTAATTATGGAGCCACCCGTAGATTACCAAGTTGATACCTTAGAAAAGTTGGAGTACTACCCTGGTGTGTTTCAGAATTTATCGAAAGTAGCATCTCAGCTCGATTATGAACTGGTAATGGTAACTAATCAGGATGGATTGGGTACCGACTCTTTCCCTGAAGATACCTTTTGGCCGGCTCAAAATAAAATGATGAATGCACTTGAGAAGGAAGGGATAAAGTTTGATGAGGTACTAATTGATTACTCCATGCCCGAAGACAATGCCCCTACGCGTAAACCTCGAACAGGATTGTTAGGCAAGTACATGACAGATGAATATGATTTGGCGAATTCTTACGTGATTGGCGATAGAATCACCGATGTAGAATTGGCAAAAAACCTGGGTTGTAAAGCTATTTTCCTAAAGGAAGAAGAGGAAGCACAATCGTTGTTGCATGAAACAGGTTTTGAAGCCGTGTTGTCAACTCTGGAATGGAGCGAGATTGTAGCCTACCTTTTTAAATTGGATAGATCGGCTTCTGTTGAGCGAAATACCGCTGAAACGCAGATTAAAGTGTCTGTTAATCTTGATGGTAGCGGGAAGTGTAATATCTCAACCGGATTAAATTTCTTTGACCACATGCTCGATCAGATTGGTCGTCATTCAGGTATGGATCTGGACGTAACTGTTAAAGGGGATTTAGCTGTTGATGAGCACCATACCATTGAAGATACGGCTATTGTGTTAGGTGAAGCATTAAAAGAGGCTTTGGGTGATAAGCGTGGCATTGAGCGCTATGGATTCTGCTTGCCAATGGACGATTGTCTGGCTCAGGTGGCGCTCGATTTTGGTGGAAGGTCATGGTTGGTTTGGGAGGCTGATTTTAAACGCGAAATGATTGGTGATATGCCAACAGAGATGTTCTATCATTTCTTTAAAAGCTTTTCTGATGCGGCAGCCTGTAATTTGAATATAAAGGCAGAAGGCAAGAATGAGCACCATAAAATAGAAGGTATATTCAAGGCTTTAGCCAGGGCTATCCGTGCAGCTATTCGAAAAGATCCGTATAGTGATCAACTGCCAAGTACAAAAGAGATGTTATAAAATTCAATCAATCTGATTTACGGATGCGATCTTTATTCAACAATAAAGGTCGCATTCATAGTTATTCATTATGAAGTTTCTTCAGATCGTGCCATTCAGAAACTTAATAATAGCCTTGGCTTTCTTATGACCAATGCTTTCAATTTGCATTAATTGCTGTTCGTTGGCTTGCAATACAGATTTTAATGTGCCAAAATGTTGTATCAATAAATAAGCCGTATTTGTTCCAACTCCGGGCAGACCTTGCAAAAAATATAGTTGTTGTTT
The DNA here is from genome assembly GCF_050589805.1 of Carboxylicivirga fragile. NCBI lineage: Bacteria > Pseudomonadati > Bacteroidota > Bacteroidia > Marinilabiliales > Marinilabiliaceae > Carboxylicivirga > Carboxylicivirga fragile. The sequence goes on from NZ_JBNGOY010000024.1 coordinate 42,184, forward strand.
GGCAGGTGTTTTAGGTTTGTATCCATATCTGTAATTGGTAGTTGTTCTTTTAAAGTTCTTTACAGATAAATTGATCAGAGTGTTGGTGGTATCTTCCTTGTCTTTACAAAATACAATAGGTAGTTGCCAGTTGACGCTAATGGATAATAGAGTGACTTTAATAGCTTCGCGACTGATTAGGTGCTTGGTTTGATATGGATTACCTTCAATAAGTAAAATACTACTGTATCTACTTTCTTTAATTTTTTGGCATTGCTTAAAAAGTCGATTTTGAATTAGCGAAATCACAAAGTCATCTTTTGTTTTTCGCTCCACAATCAATTGCTCGTCAATAATGTAGTCGCCTTTTTTGAGTTCTTTTATTAGTGTGCTTTGTCCTTTTTCTTCTAGACGTTTTGGTATTCCAGAAGCTCTTTCTCTGTGGTCAATTACGATCATGTTGAATGGGATGTTGTTCCGGTTTCTTTCTATATTCAAGATAGCACAGTTGCTTGAAAATAGTAATGTTATACTTGGCGTAAATACCTAGTATTAGGTATTGAGAACGATGCATAGTAGTAATAAATTTGATTTATAATCCTTTAAATCAAATGTTATGAAACAATTATTACTCACTATTCTAATGGTTTGCAGCAGTGCAATATTGAGCTCTCAAACCTACCAAATTTCTTTTGCAGCTCAAGGTGATGCTTCTACAGTAGATGAAGTTGTTGCGACGAATCTAACGACTAACGAATCTATTACTTTACCGGGGGGCGAAGTGCTTTCTTTGCAACCCGTAGCAACAAATATTAAAAATATGTCAGTGTTTAAAAATGCTGCCATCTATTCAAATATGCGGGAGGGCTTCTCTGAGCTTCATCTGACAAGCCAAAAAAATCAGGAAATAAATATTGAAGTAATTGCCATAGATGGACGAACAGTCGCAAGACATCATCAGGTTCTTGAGATGGGCAACTACAAATTTAAACTGGCAGGTAAGTCGCAAGGCATCTACATTGCAAACATATCAACAGGGGCGGATCAACTGGGCTTGAAGTTTTGTCAGAGTAAAGCGGCTGAGAATACCATTCGTTTTATGGGAGAATCGGATAAAATCCAGGAATTAAAATCAAGCAATGCAACTTATGCTCTAAGCTTTTCTCCTGATGATCACATTTCGTATGAAATTAAAAGTGGTGATTACATTACTATGATTATTGAATGTCCTGCAGGTGATAAAACGCTAACTGCCGATATGGTTGAATGCATGGATGGGGATGGCAACTATTATCCCGTTGTGAAAATTGGCACCCAAACGTGGATGGCCAAGAATATTAACACATCCAAATACATGGATGGAACAGAAATACCTTACATAGCAACGACAGCAGAGTGGGGTGCTCTTCCTGATGCTAATTCGGGAAAAGGTTATGGCTATTTTCTGGAGGAAGAAGGGGATCTTTACGGAGCTATATATACATATGGGGCAGCCGTTAATGGAACGCCATTATCCGGATCACATATTCAAGGTGTTTGCCCCAATGGTTGGCACATACCAAGCGATGCCGAGTGGAAGGTTTTGTGTAATTATTTAGGTGGTACGTCTTATGCTTCAAATAAATTAAAATCAACTAGGTCTGACTTATGGAAATATTCACCCAATGGAATAGGTAATAATTCAAGTGGTTTCAATGCCCTTCCTAGTGGCTATCGTACGGCATATAATGGGGCACCTAATCTGGGTGGCTATTATGCCAGATGGTGGAGTAGCAATCAATACAGCGGCTCTTGGGCCTATTATTGCCAGTTGACTTATGCCAACAACGGTGTATACCTTAGTTACTGGGAAAAGAGCATAGGTATATGTGTACGTTGTATCAAAGATTAGTAGAATACTAGTTTATACTAATAGGTAGATTTGCAAATACTGCGCAAACAGATAATGAAGGTTATGCAAAGTTTAATGAACAATATAAATATGAACTTGATAATAGTTTAGATCGATTATACTACACATATACTGTTATTCAGGGCTCACCAACTTATGAATTGCCACCTGCATACGATAATTTAACTACCACTTCAGATGGTAGGTTAATATATCAAGTGAAGGGCGAAATAGACTATTTTTATGATGGTTCGTATTATATCCTTTTTAGGATTAATCTGCCTTGGAATTTGGAGGATGTTTATTTTCAATGATATATAAGGGTATTTTCGTATCTTTATTAATATGTTTTACTTAATGTAACAATGCGGCGAACTGTTTTCTTTTTAAAACTTACCTTACTAATAGGCTTATGTAATGCGCAACTAGTATTTGGTCAGCATAATGAGATCGATAGCTTAAAGCATGCTTTAAAAGGTTCTGGCAATGATTTAAGTGCTTCAAAGATTAATCTGCAATTGGCAAAATTATATGAAAGAGTCGATCTGAAACTTGCAATCGATCATGCCAATAAGGTTATTGAGTATAAAGTAAGCGATTCTCTAATGGCTGAAGGATATAATCAATTAGGGCGGAGTTATTTTTTCATGCGCCAACTTGATTCGGCTGCCGTTAACTTTACAAAAGCAAAAGGTAAATTACTCGAGATTAACGATGTAAAAAAAGCTGCGATTATTGATATTGGTATTGGAGCCATACAATTGCGGCAAGGTGACTATAATGGCACAATAAAAACTTTGACCCAATGTGCCTCATTTTTTGAGGCAGAGGCTGATATGCTGAATGCAGCCAAGTGCTATAATAACATGGCTACAGCCATGGCCGAATTAGAAAACTATGATAAGGCCATTGAATTTAGTGAAAAGGCTTTAAGTATTTTTGATGATAAGGAGCTCATTCAGTATAAATTGATAACCCTTCCGAATTTAGCCGCCCAATATTTGAAAACAGGAGATACCATAAAAGCTATTCAATATAACCATGATGCTGAGAAATTAGCTGAAAAAGAGAATGATAAAAGATCACTTTCAATAATATACAACAATCTTGGCAGTATTTATCTGGATAGAGATAGTGAGTTGGCTCGCAACTACCTCGAAGAAACAATTGCTCTGAAAAATGAATTGAATCTTAAATCAGGAGTTGAAGTGGCTCTTGGTAATTTAGGACATATTTATCTGCAAAATAAAGATTACGATTCGGCCATTAAAAATTATAGTGAGGTTCTTCTTTTGGTAAAGGGAAAACAACGGGTTTTTGCTTTTGATCAAATAGCTGATGCTTATCGGGGAAAGGGAGACTATAAAGCAGCATTGGCTTATGCAATATTGGCAAGAACATTGAACGATAGTATTCTGGATACGGAGAATAGAAAAGTGTTTAATGAAATTCAAACCAAATATGAGACTGAAAAAGCATTTCGGGAATACTCAGACTTGAAAGTTAACAATCTGGAAATAGATAGTAAAAGAAGGCGTAATCAAAACCTTTTAATTATAGCTTCCATTCTCTTATTAATGTCTTTGGCTTTTGGTTACCTCATGCATGCAAGTGTTCTTCGTAAAAAGGAGTTAGCTCAGCAGAGTTTTAAGATTAAGCAGCAGGAACTTGAAAAGCTTTTAAAGACAAGAGAACTGGAAGGTATTGATGCCATTATTGATGCTCAGGAGCAGGAAAGAAGCCGGATGGCAGATGATTTGCACGATAACTTAGGTAGTAAGATTGCTACATTGAAATTGTATATCGAGGAGATCCGTAATAGGATGATTACCGATTCTTATGAAAGGGAAATGCTACTTGGCAAATTGAAATATTTGGCTGATGAAGCTTATAAAGAAGTTAGGACAATTGCTCATAATAAAAATACAAAATCATACATTAGTAAAGGCCTAATTATTGCCACTCAAACAGTTGCCGATCAGATATCGATGTCGAACCAATTAACGATTAATGTATTTAATGTGGATGTCAATCAATTTATTAGTAATGCTATCGAGATCCAAGTGTTTAGATCGATTCAGGAACTTTTAACAAATGTTATTAAGCATGCTCATGCGTCTGTAGTAAATATTCAGTTTTCTAAAGATGATGGTTTACTACTTGTGATTGTAGAGGACAACGGTAGAGGCTTTGAGTTGAATACAAGTCCAAAAGCTTATGGTTTAAAGAATATTGATGACCGTATGGACAAGCTTTCAGGAAGTATGAATATTGATTCGACACCAGGAAATGGAACAACCGTTATATTAACTGTGCCGATTTAAGTGTACAAAATCGAAACCAAAAATAGTATTATCACAGATGGATGCCAGAATAATCCTTGCAGACGATCACCAACTTTTTATTGATGGGATAACTTCTATTCTCTCAAAGGTATCTGGTATTTCACTTATTGGCGAAGCCTCCAATGGTTTGGAATTAATTGAGTTGTTAAAGAAAGGATTAAAACCGGATATTATAATTACTGATATTCGTATGCCTGTTGTTGATGGGCTTACAGCCACTCGAATAATTTCAAAAGATTTTCCAGAAATCCCTATTTTGGCATTGTCAATGTATGATCAAAGCGCTGATGTGCTTGAGATGCTTGAAGCTGGTGCAAAAGGTTACGTGACTAAAGATGTGGAGAAGAATGAGCTATTAATTGCAATCGATACTTTGCTTAGAGGGCAATATTATTTTAGTAAGAATTTGCCTGAAGAAATAAGTGATTGGTTCAAAAAAGGGCGGCACATTGAAACAAAGACACTCACAAAAAGAGAAACTGAAATATTAGAGTTGATAGCAAAAGGGCGTAGCACACTTGAAATTGCAAATTCGTTAAAAATTAGCAAGTTTACCATTGATACGCATCGGAAAAATATTCATAAAAAGCTGGGGATAAAAAGTAATACAGGTCTGGTAAATTATGCAGTTAAGAATATTGGATTAAAGATTTAAAAATAGCAGAAACGATGCATATCATCTCTGCTATTTTTATTACGGTTTTACTTCCAAAACAGTCTCCTCAGATTCTTCCTTATTATCTAAAAGTTCTGATTTTACTTCTATAGTGTCTTCTTTTTTACCCGAAGAAGAAACGGGAATGCCTCCACTAATACCTATGCCAAGTGTAGCTAATAGTATTAAAAGTACGAGTGCGACAACGCGCAATACTTTTTTATAGTTTGTCATTCGAAATATACTTGATGATGGGCTTGCTATGATACAAGCATGAATATGAAAATTAGATGGCCAAAGGATTGGCTCAGAGATTTATCTATCCCATTTCATATTCTGGAGAATCCGCTTCTTTATGTTCGTTATAGAGCTTATAAAGCGTGCTGGTGTTTTGTAAAGTATGGGTTTGTTGTTGTACAAAGATGGTTTTATAGCATTGCTCAATATTTTTATTATAAAATAGAAGTGCAAAAGTAAAGTCGTGGGTGTCGTAAATTGTTTTTGACCTTAACTTATCAATGCAATGTTTCTTATAGGAAAGTGTTTTGCTGGTCCTTTTGAATTTTGCTTGCCACTCAGTATTTACCGATACTTTTTGTTGACCGTTGATGCGGTAGGCAAAACCAGAAAGTGTTATAACATTACCTAGTATCAATAAAGATACAAGTGTAGTCGTGTATTTGAGTTTTATTTCCTTCCAGTTAAATAACATCGCTGTAAAGATAGGATTTTTGTCAATGAATTGTTAAATGACAGTAAAATGCTATTCGTAATAACTATAAGAGCATTCGAGATTCAAAAATCGATGTTTCGTGTCAGGAAAATTTTGTTGTATAAAAGAAAGGTGGTAAGATTTAAAATAGGTTATAGCTTTCTGTGTTCTTGAACTTAAATATAGGTAAGGATTTGCTTTGTTTTGTTTTTTTGGATCTTCATTTGGCTCTCCCATAAAAACAATGCCAACAAATAAGCCGTGTTTGGAGCAGGTGATATTATACTTTTTTAGATCAAAGTGAACTTTAGAAGACCACCTTGAAATTTCAGTGGTGTAGTTTTCGGTTAATAAGGATTCTTTTGGTTCCATCTTATGGTTCATTGAGTACACCTGTACGCCAACAATAGGGGTGTTTAATGATCGTTTACAATAGAAAGTAACATCATTTAAGGTACTTCCTTTTGGTAGCTCAATGAATGTAACAATTTGAGTTCCCAAGTGAGAGCGTATTGAGCATCTTGCCCGCTTATTATCCTTTATTCTTTTCAGTTTTCGTTGAACTCTGGTAATTGTGATATCTGGTATCTCGTAAGACTTTTTGTTTAGGGTTATGGTTTGATTAGAATTATCTTTCGAAATAGGAAGTATGACTGACTCATACCCAATACAACTAATTTGAATCGTATCGGCTTCTTCCGTTTTGCAACTAAAGTAGAATAAGCCATTCTGGTTCGCTATGGTACCTTGTGTTTTTCCGTTCAGGCTTATTGTGGCAAATGGTATGGCATCGCCAATCTCATCTATCACTTTACCTGAAATTTCAGTCTGAGATAATAGGATAGTATTGGTGGTAAATAATAAAAGGCAAAATATAAGTGGTCTCATGTAGGGTTTATGTTTAATTCAAATATAGAGTTTCTTGTTATTAATCAAATCAGGAATATCTAAAATCATTTTCTAACATGATAATTTTGTTTTAATTTGTTTCATTGCTTTTTTAGTACAAAGCTTTAAAATTTACCTAATGGAAGGAATTCAACAACTTGAGTTGTCACAAATATATAATCGTAAGCGAACTGATCGAGATATCTTTCAGGAACTTATGTCCTTTAAAGTACGCGAAGTTTTATTAGTTGCCAATCACTACGATGCCTATAGTATTGTGCGTGAAGGTCGTTTTTTCGATAAGATCTTTGGTGAGTACTTGCAACTTAATCTTTTTACAGCTCCGCGTATTACAAGTGTAGCAACTGCTGACGAGGCAGCTGATATTCTTCAGGAACGCGATTTTGAAATGGTCATTTTAATGGCTGGTCTCGATAAGCAACAGCCACTATTAATGAGTGAACGCATAAAGGCGGTTCGTCCTGATGTACCCATTCTGTTGATGGTAAATAATAACGCTGACCTAAAGTTCTTTGATGAAGGTAGCGGTAATATCGAAAACATTGATCGTGTATTTGTTTGGAATGGCGATTCACGTGTGTTCCTAGCCATGATAAAATACGTTGAGGATAAGATGAATGTAGCCAACGATGTGAAAGTGGGCGATGTTCGTGTTATTCTTTTGGTTGAAGATTCGCAAAAGTATTACACACGTTATTTGCCCCTGCTTTATTCCATTATTATGCGGCAAACACAGGCCATTTTGGCCGAGGAGTCGAGTGATCAGTTGCATAAAATTATGAAGATGCGTGTGCGTCCGAAAATACTTTTAGTGAGTAATTATGAGGATGCCGTTGAAATAGTAGATAAGTACCTCGATAATTTAATTTGTGTCATCTCCGATGTGCAATATGCGCGCAATGGTGTGGACGATGTGGATGCGGGGGTTGAATTAATCAAGTATGTGAAATCGCTGACAATAATACCCACACTGCTTCAATCATCTGACCCAACAAATGCCTTACGTGCAGAGGCAATTAATTCCGATTTTATTGATAAGAATTCGGATAGTCTATCCTTAGACATCTATAATTTCATTCATCAGAAATTAGGCTTCGGTAATTTTATCTTTAAAAATAGCCGGGGAGCCAAAATTACTGAAGCGCATAACCTAAAAGAATTTGTGCAGTGCGTACGCGATATATCGCCAGAATCACTTCTTTATCATGCACGCCGAAATGGTATTTCAACATGGCTAATGGCGCGTGGTGAAATTTCTATTGCTAAACGTCTTCGACCATATCGCATTGAAGATTTTGAAAGTTTTACTAAGCTGCGACAGGCTTTGCTCGATGTATTTGAAGAGGTTCGTTTGGAGCGTTTACGAGGCAGAGTGGTTATGTTTGATCCGAACCTCGTAAAAAGCAGTCGATACGTTGTGCGAATCGGTGAAGGGTCCTTTGGTGGTAAAGGGCGTGGTATGGCTTTCTTGAGTAATTTTATTGAGAACATTAATTTCGATAAAATTATAAAAAACATAAACATACGAATACCAACTACTACAATAATTGGGGCTGGTGAGTTTTCGCACTTTATTGAAAAGAACAACCTATATACACTTGCTTTCGTCGAAAAGAAGTTTGATGAAATTAAGCAGCTATTTCTTAAATCGGAACTGAGTGATGAGGTCAATGAAAAATTGATGCAATACCTCGAGGTAATGGATCGTCCATTGGCTGTTCGTTCTTCGGGTCTGTTCGAAGACAGCTTGTTGCAGCCTTTCGCTGGCGTGTATGCCACATACATGGTGCCCAACAATCATTCTGATATTAAGGTGCGATTTAAACAGTTGAGTACGGCTGTTAAGTTGGTCTATGCTTCTATGTTTAGTGATTCGGCAAAGGCTTATTTCGATGCCGTTAATTACAAGATTGAGGAGGAAAAGATGGCGGTCATTATTCAGGAAGTGGTTGGAGGTCGCGTTGGCGATCGCTTCTACCCGCATATGAGTGGTGTGGCGCAATCGTATAATTACTATCCATTTTCATACATGAAACCTGAAGATGGCTTCGCTGTATTGGGGGTTGGCTTAGGTAAGTATGTGGTTGGTGGCGAAAAAGCTTACCGTTTTTGCCCAAAGCATCCTAAGCTTGAGTTAAATGCCATACCTGATCAGATAAAAGATTCACAAACTCATTTTTATGCGCTAAATCTCGATGATGAGGATTTAGATCTTGAAAATGGAGGTGAAGATTCAGCTATTTTAAAGTTAAGTATAAAAGAGGCTGAAGAAGATGGTAACCTTAAGCATTGTGCTACGGTGTATGATTATAACTACGATCGAATGGTTAACGATTTCTCAAAGCGCGGTCCACGTGTGGTTAACTTCTCAAATATTTTAAAGTACGATTATGTGCCTTTGGCTGATACGCTTGATATGCTCCTACGTTTCTTTAAAGAGGCAATGGGTGCACCTGTTGAAATTGAATTTGCTGTGGATTTAGATCCGGGCAGACGAGATTTGCCAACGCTTTATTTATTGCAAATTAAACCTTTAATCCGAATCGAGAATAATGTCAATATTAATTTCGATGAAGTGCCAAAAGATAAATTGGTGTTGCAGTCGATCAAAGGCATGGGTAATGGTCGATTGAATCATATTAAAGATGTGGTTTACATGAATATCGACATGTTTGATCGAACTAAGACAGCAGAGATGGGACAGGAGATGTCTGAAATAAATAAGTACTTTGAAGAACAAGGAAAGGAATATGTATTGATAGGTCCGGGACGTTGGGGAACAAGGGATCGCTTTACCGGGATACCAGTTTATTGGTCGCAAATATCGCATGCGCGTGTAATTGTTGAAATGGGCTTGCCTGATTTTCCATTGGATGCCTCTCTTGGCTCACACTTTTTTCACAATGTAACATCTATGAATGTGGGTTATTTCAGTGTGCAGAATAATGGTAAAGATGAATTTGTAAATCTTGATGTTCTAAAATCAAAGAAACTGATCAATGAAACAACATATTTCAAACATGTTGAGTTTGAAGAAAACTTAGATATACTAATGGATGGCAAAAAGCAGAAGGCAGCCATTGTGTGGAATGATTGAGATGTAAAAATAATAGTTTGAAAAGGTCGTTAAGCGACCTTTTTTTATTTGTATAAAATACAAAATCATCCAAATATCTTGTAAAAGTCAAATACTCTTTCTATTTTGTTTGGAATCAAAACTTTAATAGAGATAATAAACCTTAAAAGAGTATGTCAAATTCAAAAGATTTTTACTTTCCATCGCAGGAAATAGTGGATAATGCTACCGTTAAATCGTATGATGACTTTTATAAAAAGTCAATCGAAGACAGAGAAGGATTCTGGGCTCAAGAGGCAAAACAATTAGAGTGGTACAAGCCATGGGATAAATTGGTAGATGAATCAAATCATCCGTTTTATAAGTGGTTTGTTGGGGCCAAAACCAATATTGTGCACAATGCCATTGATCGCCATTTAAAAACAGCCAATCGTAACAAATTAGCATTGATTTGGGAAGGTGAGCCCGGCGATTTAAAAACTTACTCATATCATGCATTAAACCGGGAAGTATCCGAATTTGCAAACATCTTAAAAGCAATGGGTGTGCATAAGGGAGATATTGTTACCATATATATGCCTCAAATTCCAGAGCAGATTTTTGCCATGTTGGCTTGTGCTAAAATTGGCGCTGCGCATAGTGTGGTATACGGTGGCTTTAGTCACGAAGCATTGGCCGAGCGTATCAACGATGCGAAAAGTAGAGTAGTAATTACAGCCGATGGTGGTTTCCGCCGAGGTAAGGCCACGCAGCTTAAATCTATTGTAAACAAAGCCATGGAGCTCTCTCCAACAATGGAGGTCTGTATTACGGTTAAGCGAACAGGTGAGGAGGTCTACATGGAAAATGACCGCGATTATTGGTATCACGATTTAAAAGCGCTTCCAATTGCCAGCCACAAATGTGAAACTGAACAAATGGATGCGGAAGACATGCTCTTCTTATTATATACGTCTGGTTCAACTGGTAAGCCCAAAGGCCTGGTTCACACACATGGGGGCTATAGCGTTTATACTTCAGCAACCCATCGAATGGTTTTCGATATTAAACCTGAAGATAGATGGTGGTGTGCTGCCGATCCGGGCTGGATAACGGGTCATAGTTATATGGTATACGGGCCGTTGATTAATGGCTCAACCATTTTTATGTACGAAGGAGCGCCAAACCATCCCTATCCTGATCGCTGGTGGCGAATGATAGATAAATATGGAATTACGGTATTATATACATCCCCAACTGCTATTCGTGGCTTGATGCGTTATGGTGAATCATGGGTGAAGCGACATGATATTAGCTCCTTGCGATTGCTAGGATCCGTCGGTGAGCCGATTAATCCGGAAGCGTGGCGTTGGTATCACGATACGATTGGAAATGGGAAATGTCCAATTATGGATACCTGGTGGCAGACCGAAACGGGCGGCTTTGTGATTACACCTTTGCCGATTACACCTTTAAAACCGGGTTCGGCAACCAAGCCATTCTTTGGTCACGAAATAGGAGTTGTTAATGAAAAAGGTGAAGATGTGGCCGCAAATGATGTTGGTGCATTGGTAATTAAAAAGCCTTGGCCGGGAATGGCTCGTACCATCATGAATGATGATGATAGATATAACGAAACCTATTGGAAGAAGTTTGAGGATAAAAAATATTATCATGCTGGCGATTCAGCCAAAAAGGATGAAGATGGCTATTACTGGATCATTGGGCGAAGCGACGATGTAATTAAAGTAAGCGGTTATCGTTTGGGAACTGCAGAAGTTGAAAGTGCTATGGTGAGTCATCCTGCCGTTGCTGAATCAGCAGCTATTGCCTTACCTCACGAATTAAAAGGAAGTGGAATACATGTGTATGCTATTCTTCGCGAAGGCCGAGAGCCATCAAAGGAATTGGAAAAGGAATTGTTGAACCATGTGGCTCAAGCAATGGGACCAATTGCTAAACCTGAAGAAGTAATATTTGCTGATTCATTACCCAAAACACGAAGTGGTAAAATCATGCGTCGTGTTCTTAAAGCCCGTGCACTGGGTGAAGATGAAGGTGATTTAAGTACATTAGATGACTAATCAAAATAAACAAAGGCAAGCTCTAGAGCTTGCCTTTGTTTATTTGTAGCTATCAGCTATCAGCTATCAGCTATCAGCTATCAGCTATCAGCTATCAGCTATCAGCCAATAGCTAGTAGCTTTTGTTACCCTTGAAAAGTGCTGTAACCTTTAGTTTCCATTTTACGGTCAACTTTCTTAACCAATCCCTGTAAAACTTTACCAGGGCCCACTTCAGTAAATGAAGTAGCACCATCAGCAATCATGTTAGTTGCAGTCTGCGTCCAACGAACAGGAGCTGTTAATTGTGCAACCAAATTTTCTTTGATAGTTGCAGGTTCGGTAACAGCTTGCGCATTTACATTCTGGTAAATTGGGCAAACAGGCTGCTTGAACTCAGTAGCTTCAATAGCAGCTGCTAACTCAGTGCGTGCAGGCTCCATCAATGGAGAATGGAATGCTCCACCAACGGGAAGTTTAATGGCGCGTTTGGCACCTTTCTCAGTTAATACCTCACAGGCTTTATCAATGCCGGCAAAAGAACCTGAGATAACTAATTGACCTGGACAATTGTAATTGGCGGCTACCACAACTTCGTCAATGCTTTCACAAACTTCTTCCACAATAGCATCTTCCATGCCTACAATGGCAGCCATAGTTGATGGCTCAGCTTCACATGCCTTTTGCATAGCAAGGGCACGTTGCGATACTAGTTTCAATCCGTCTTCAAAGTTCATGGCTCCGGCAGCAACAAGAGCTGAAAACTCACCCAATGAATGACCAGCAGTCATTTCAGGTTTGAATTCTTCTCCAAGCGTCTTGGCTAGTATTACGGAGTGCAAAAAGATGGCTGGTTGAGTAACTTTTGTTTGCTTAAGGTCCTCATCAGTTCCTTCAAACATTAAGTCGGTAATGCGAAATCCTAATATGTCATTCGCTTTTTCAAATAGTTCTTTAGCCAAAGGAGAATTTTCATACATATCTTTCCCCATACCTACGTACTGGGCTCCCTGACCTGGGAATACAAATGCTTTCATCTGTTTTAATTTTTAGATTTTACCTCCCGATAGTTATCGGGATGGAACTCGCCACTTATATAAATGTCCTGAATGAGCGACATTTTATGGCTCGTTTCATGTGTATTGTTTTTGTTATTACTTAATCAGGTATTAGTGGCCTTTACCAGATTTATGTCAAAGGCTCCTGATAGTCGTACTTCACTCATTTATCAGAGCGCAAAGTTAAATGAATTTAATTCAATGAAGGAATATTTTTTGAAAGAAGATTATTTGGAGAAGTATTTTACTAGGCTACGAAATTCTTGTTTTGGTCATTAAAAACTCTTGATTAATCAAAATGAACTTGGTGGTTGAAAGTGTAATTAATAGCTTAGCTTACTCAAAACCAACTAACTCATAATTATTAATGAAATCCGAAAAGTTGAATTGTTTCAAAACACAATTCATATCTTACAATAATGCTTTCTTCAAGTGTAGGATTGCAATGGCTAATCTTCCGTTGTTGTATTTCAAAATAAATTTGTGTTAAAACCAACTGCTTGTCTATGCAAGTGTTTTGCTGTTTATTATGGTGGTGGTTTTTGAAAAATGACGTTTATTAATTTATAAATACAACACATCAAATGATTAAATTTAAGATTGCTTTATTAAGTCTGGTTACCATTTTAGTGGTAAGTAGCTCAACCGTTGCTCAAGAAAAAGAAATTGGCGGAGGTTTAACTTTTATTTCTGAAACATATGCTTCTCCTGTTGGTTTTAGTGGCCGTTATTATCACTATTTAAATGAAGAGTTAAGATTAGTACCAATGGTTGATTTAGCTTTTGGTGACTTTAACGTTTTTGATATAGCTGCCGGAGCTCATTTCTTACCAGAGTTCGCTAATTGGGATCCATTCAGATATTATTTTGCTGCTTATGTTGATTATTCTTATTTATGGAAGGATGAATTTAATGATAGTGGTTTAGGAGTTCAACTGCAATTTGGTGGTTTTGAATACAAGTTGGATGATTTTAAGTTCTTTGCCGAGTCGGGAATTCGTTTTGGAGGACCGAATGATTATGACCCATGGGTAACACGCATTGGAGTTGTAATTTCGTTAGACTGATTTCAAATAGAAATATTATAATACAAATTAGCTAATCGTAGTTTACGGTTAGCTAATTACTATTTTAATAATCCCAATAAACGCTACAACAAATGAAAGCTTATACGAGGTTACTTACTATATTATCTTTATACATATTGAGCGTTGTCTCTGTGTTTGCTGATAATACACCTGTAGAATGGTTAGAGGAATTCACAAGTGAAGTTGTTACTAAATCAAATACATATACGCAAGAGTTTAAATGGGTAGATCGTGATAAATATCTAATTCAGATGTCTGTTCAGCGAATTGATAAAAAGGGGCGTTCTGAGGAAAAAGAGTTCTTCTTTTACCTTCCGGATATTGATGAAAATGCATTGCAGTTTAAAGCAACGGGAGAGTATATTACGGTTTTTCTTAGAACTCAATTGTCTCAGAAATTTATGTTTGAGGAAGAGAATGGTGAGATGAAGAGTTATTTAAATGAGATAACATTGTTTACCGATGAAGTTGGGAAGGCTAGAAAAATAATAGAAGTATTTAAATCGCAACTTCCTGAAAGTAGAAAGAGTCTGAATCTGTGGCAAACTGCAAATGATGCCAAAGATTGGATTCAGGCCAATGTCACTTCTGTTAATTATGATGCTGAAGAGTTTGAGCAGAGTATAAGTATAGAAGGAGAAGGGCGTTTACTATCTTTTGAACGAAATTTTACCAATTCAAAAGGCTTGGCGGTTGCCGAAGAATATGTGTTGAATATTACCGATATTGATATCTCGAAACCAATGTTGGTAATAACTGGAAATCGTTTGAGCATTAAGTTAGAGACTAAAGAAAACCATAAGTATGTATCCAAACATGTAAATGGAGAAATACAAAACTATAGTAATAACATGGTGATTTATGCCGATGACTTGGCACGTGCCCGAAATCTAATCAATGCGGTTCGCTTTGTTGTGCCAAAAACCAAAGATCACCGTGTGGAGCTCGGTTCAGCTTCGGAATCATTGGATTTTTTAAACGCAAATTCTGAACTCAATCAAGTTGGAAGCAATCAGTTCGAACATGTTTTTCAATTTACAAGCGAAGAAAAACACAAATTAATAATTGAGACGAGTAAAGTTGATGCGAAAGAAGTTGAGACTATTATTAAAGAAGAAGTTAGTATTGTAGATTTAGAACCACGAGCACAGATTGCTGTGAGTGGAAAGAATATAAAAGTTGTCTTGCTGCTAAAAGAAAACCATAAGTTCTTTAAAGTTGAAAAGAACGAAGTGAAGCAATCATTTACAAGCAAGGCATTTGTTTATGCTGCTTCTGTTGAACAAGCGCGTAATATGGTTCATGCCTTATCTTACTTGGTTGATAATGATACTTTCGAACCGAAGGAGTTTGCATCGGAGGATGAGGTGAGTACTTGGTTGAGCAGCGAGGTGAGTGATGTAGTTTTAGGACTAATATCCTACGAGCAGGAAATGAACATCGATAAAAGTAAGGAAAATGTTATTAACCTACATCTTAATTCAACTAATGAAGATGTAACAAAAAAGATGGTTTTTAAGTGTTTTCCACAAGACATTAATGCAAAAGCTTTAAAAATTGAAGTGTCAGGAAAGGAAATGTTTGTTGATGTTTCAACAGGAAAATTAAAATATGTAGCACGAACTCTTGAAGATAGTCCTGAAAATTATGATAATGAAATGCGTGTGTATTTCGATGATTCTGGGAAAGCAAAATCATTCATTAATGCCATTAAATTTCTGCATTCAAAAATGGCAAATGTGGAACATGGATTTGAATCGCAAGATGCTGCCATTGCATTTCTTAATGAGAATGTAGTAACTGTTACTTTAGATAAGTATGAGCACAAACAAGCAATAAACCTTGAAATGGCAGATTGTATATTTACCTATACCAATGCTTCTTCTGATTCAAAGGGTGGGTATAACGAATGGATTTATGAATTTACGGCTTCTGATCTTGGTAAAAACGCAGCTAATATTAAGGTGGTTGGTAAAAGTGTAGCCGTAGTGCTTACTACCCGTGGAGAAAGTAAGCTTATTAAACCATACAAGAATAATGATCCGCAAAAATTCGTTTCGAATATGCAGGTGTATGCTCCAGATATTTTAACGGCAAAACGATTGAGAGAAGCTTTTCTTAAAGTGTCAGAAGAGTGTAAGATGAAGCAATAATCAATAATGTGAAATTTGTTTATTCAGGCGATTAGGGTCGAAATGGCGATTGTTAATAGTTTGGATGATAGTGCATTAAAACAAGTATAAATTATTATAATGAAAAGAATTCTATTTGTATGTATATTGGGTTTAGTCTCATTTATGACTATTTCGTCACAAACGATTAAACCGCGATTCGGATTTGGTTTATCAACATTTGCTACTTCAGGTGGCAGTATTGACACTGATGTGTCATCACGATTTAAAATACACCTTGGTGCTACTTATGAGCACGAAATGAACGAATCGTTAATGTTTCAGACAGGATTATTATTTGAAGGAAAAGGAGCAAGGGAATATGGTGCTGTTGGCTCCTTTTCTCAGGAAGTTATTTACAATCCAGTTTATATGATAATTCCCGTTGCTGCAAAATACTATTTTTCAGCAAATAGTGATTTGCAATTTTTTGGTAATGGCGGTTTTTACGCTGGGATTGGCCTTGGTGGCAAGGCTAAACTTACTGAAAATGATGCTGGTAATATAGAAAAGGAATCTGCAAAGGTATTTTCTACCGATGCTTTAAAACGAATGGATTTCGGTGTAGAGTTTGGAGGTGGTGTAATTGTACCTTTTTCTGGAATGGATGTAGAATTTGGTATGCTTTTAAGTTTTGGACTTACTAATATTGGTCGTTCATCTAACTTAAATGTTAATACGCTAAAAAACCAAGCTTATAAGTTGTACGTAGCAGTGCCATTTTCTTTATAGTTAAAATTATGAAAGAGGCTAATGTAGATTATGGTTTTCAAGTTCTAGACATTGAAAATGGGTCACGTATAAATTATAAAAGAGCTAGGGCTGGTTTTGGTGCTGGTTGTATGTCAATAATTTTGGTGTTTGCATTATTACTATTGTCGTACTTAATTGTTTCACTTATGGAGCAGTCGGGTATGCGGCAATCAGGAATGGCTTTTTGGGCAATTGTTATGATAGCAGCAATCGTATTAATTTTTTGGAATAAGGCAAGGAAGAGAAGGGGACCGTATCATTTTGATTTGTTGAAAGATTGCATTGTAGCAAAAGATACTCGTTATGACAAGGTTCATGTGACCAAAGTGTTTTTAAATAATTCCATTGATAAGAATTATTCAGAAGAATATATTATTGCAGGAGGAGGACTCGCCGGGGGTATGACAGCGGCAAGTAATGATTTAGGTCGTATTTATCGGAAATCTATGCGTAAAGCTTCATTTGCGGTATGTATATTATATGGAACAAAGGAAGTTAAGATAGCTTATCCTTTAGCGGAAAATCAGGCTATTGCATTGTATAATAAGGTAAAGGAGGATTTGGATCAATAAGATTCTTAGCTTCTTGAATTTATAAGGAAAAGGCATGCGCATGATGCGTGTGTCTTTTGTATAAGAGTTTGTACAGTTACTTATTCATTCGCCAGCTTCCAAAGTGTTAAAAAGCTTGTTTTAATAATTGCCTCGTATTTCTGAATGTCAATTTTCTCTACCGTATCATCCGGCAGGTGATAGGATGGATGACCTTCGGTATGAAACCACATGATTGGGATGTCTTGTCTGGCAAAAGAGGCATTGTCACTGCCCGATATCGGCTTGTTCCAAGGTCTTGGTTTTATATTTAAACCAAATAACTTTGAAGAAAGGTTGATCGCATTTTTTACAAATGCACCGTCTCAATGAATTGAATTACGCCAGGAATGAAATAATTGTTAACGATTACTAACAAATTGTCTTTTAGGCAAAAAAGATGGTGCGATATGAAAAAAAATAGACATAGTTCTGCTCTTTTTTAATTGTAAATTAGTACTTTTGCAGCGCTTTTTTGTCTAAATGAGCCAAAAGAGTTGAGAATCAGTGGGTTTTTTGAAGGTAATAATGTACCTTTGCAGCCCGTTTTGAAGTAATGAAAGAGATTGTTTAATACAATATATTTAAATTTTATGCCAACAATTCATCAGTTAGTTAGAAAAGGACGAGACAAGCAGGTGGACAAAAGTAAGTCACGTGCTTTGGACGCATGTCCTCAAAGACGAGGTGTGTGTGTGAGGGTGTATACCACTACTCCAAAGAAGCCGAACTCAGCAATGAGAAAGGTAGCGAGGGTGCGTTTAACCAATGGTAAAGAGGTTAATGCTTACATTCCGGGAGAAGGACACAACTTGCAGGAACACAGTATCGTATTAGTTCGCGGAGGTAGAGTAAAAGACCTTCCGGGTGTACGTTATCACTTGGTTCGTGGTGCACTAGATGCATCAGGAGTAGACGGACGTACGCAGCGCCGTTCAAAATATGGCACTAAGAAGCCAAAGGCTGCTAAGAAGTAATAATTGTGTAGTGCGTTGTTTACTTGGTTAGTACTGGATGAGTAAACGCCAAGCGTTGAAGACTAGGAACGACAGCCAAGGAGAATAGCAAAGTAAACAAAAAGAAAAGATGAGAAAAAGTAAACCAAAAAAGAGGATCATACTACCAGATCCACGATTTAACGACATTCAGGTGACACAGTTTGTGAACAACTTGATGTTGGATGGAAAGAAATCCATCGCTTTCAAAATTTTCTATGATGCCATGGATCGTATGGCTGACAAAGCAGAAAAAGAAGGTAAGCCAGTATTGGAAATCTTCAAGAAAGCACTTGAAAACATTACTCCTGCGGTGGAGGTTAAAAGCCGTCGTGTTGGTGGGGCTACATTTCAGGTTCCAACGGAAATTCGTCCAGCCCGTAAGATGTCCATCAGCATGAAGAACTTGATTTTATTCTCGCGTAAGCGTAGTGGAAAATCAATGGCAGAGAAATTGTCTGCCGAAATTGTTGCTGCATATAATTTAGAAGGCGCTGCCTACAAGAAGAAAGAAGACATGCATAAGATGGCGGAAGCTAACCGTGCATTTGCTCACTTCAGATTTTAATCAATAATTTTAAGGATTTAATTGTCATGGGAAAGGCAGATCTTAAAAAGACCAGAAACATTGGGATTATGGCCCATATCGATGCTGGTAAAACAACGACTACAGAGCGTATCTTGTTTTATACTGGTATCACTCACAAGATTGGTGAGGTACACGATGGTGCCGCTACAATGGACTGGATGGAACAGGAGCAAGAGCGTGGTATTACTATTACCTCTGCAGCTGTAACTACTAACTGGATTTACGAAGGTGTTGAAAATAAAGTTAACATTATTGATACTCCGGGTCATGTTGACTTTACTGTTGAGGTAGAGCGTTCGTTACGTATATTAGATGGTGCAGTTGCATTATTTTGTGCTGTTGGTGGTGTAGAGCCTCAGTCTGAAACTGTTTGGCGTCAGGCTAATAAATATAATGTACCACGTATCGGATTCGTTAATAAAATGGATCGTTCGGGTGCTAACTTTTTCGAAGTAGTTCGTCAGGTTCGCGAAATGTTGGGTGCAAATCCAATTCCTTTGCAAATTCCAATTGGTGCTGAGGATGATTTCCAAGGTGTGATTGACTTAATCGAAAACAAAGCTGTTGTGTGGTTCGACGATGAGCAAATGGGTTCTCGTTACGAATTGCAGGAGATACCTGAGAACTTGAAAGCAGAAGCTGAAGAGTGGAGAGGTAAATTGGTTGAAGCAGTTGCTGAACACGATGATGAATTAATGGAGCGTTATTTCGAAGATCCAGATTCAATTACTCGTGATCAAATGATCGAAGTAATTCGTAAGGCAACTATTGCTCAAACAATTACTCCAATGATGTGTGGTTCAGCCTTTAAAAATAAAGGTGTTCAACGTTTATTAGATGCAGTAATTCAGTACTTACCAAGTCCAGCGGACATAGGTGAGATTCAAGGTTTCAACCCTAAGACTGAAGAGGAAGTATCATATAAGATGGACGAAGATGAGCCATTGTCAGCACTTGCGTTTAAAATTGCTACTGACCCATTCGTAGGCCGTTTGGCATTTATGCGTGTGTACTCGGGTAAAATCGATGCAGGTTCATATGTGTTGAATACACGTACCGGTAAAAAAGAGCGTATCTCTCGTTTATATCAAATGAAATCGAACAAGCAGTTGCCTCGTGAGGTAATTGGTGCTGGTGATATTTGTGCTGGTGTTGGTTTCAAAGATATTCGTACAGGTGATACACTTTGTGACGAAAAACATCCTATTATTCTCGAATCAATGGACTTTCCAGAGCCAGTAATTGGTGTTGCTGTTGAGCCATTGTCTCAAAAAGACATGGATAAAATGGGTGTTGCTTTAGGTAAATTAGCTGAAGAGGATCCTACATTCCGCGTTCAAACTAACGAAGAAACCGGACAAACAGTAATCTCTGGTATGGGTGAGCTTCACCTTGAGGTATTGATCGACCGTTTGAAGCGTGAGTTTAAAGTTGAATGTAACCAGGGTATGCCTCAGGTAACATACAAAGAAACCATTACTCAAGAAGTTGAGCTTCGCGAAGTATTCAAGAAGCAGTCTGGTGGTCGTGGTAAATTTGCCGATATTCAGTTCCGTATGGGGCCTGCTGATGAAGGAAAAACTGGTCTTCAGTTCGAAAGCATCATTAAAGGTGGTAACATACCTAAAGAATATATTCCTTCAATTGAGAAAGGATTTAAAGAAGCCATGTTAAATGGTGTACTTGCGGGTAACGAAGTTGAAAACTTGAAAGTAACAGTTTTTGATGGTTCTTTCCACGCAGTCGATTCTGATCAGTTGTCATTTGAGATTTGTGCACGTCAAGGGTTTAAATCAGGTTCAGCACAAGCTAAACCGCAGTTATTAGAGCCTATTATGCGTGTTGAAGTAGTTACTCCAGAAGAGTACATGGGTGATATCATCGGTGACTTCAACAAGCGTCGTGGACAAGTAGAAGGAATGGAATCTAAAGCAGGAGCTCGTGTAGTTAAGGCTAAGGTACCATTGGCTGAGATGTTCGGATATGTTACGGCATTACGTACTATCTCGTCTGGTCGCGCTACTTCATCAATGGAATTCTTAGAGTACGCAGGTGTACCTAAGGCAATTGCGATGGAAGTGGTAAAAGAAGCAAAAGGAAAAGTAGAATTATTATAAGTTAGTGATTTCACTATGAGTCAGAAAATTAGAATAAAACTTAAATCTTACGATCACAACTTGGTTGACAAGTCAGCTGAGAAGATCGTAAAGACAGTAAAGAGCACTGGTGCAGTGGTAAGTGGACCTATTCCGCTTCCTACGCACAAGCGTATTTTTACTGTGTTGCGCTCCACATTTGTGAACAAGAAATCACGTGAGCAGTTCCAACTTTCATCGTACAAGCGATTGATCGATATTTATAGCTCAACAGCTAAAACCATCGATGCTTTGATGAAACTAGAATTGCCTAGTGGTGTAGAAGTTGAAATTAAAGTGTGATAATCTTAAATGTTTAAACAATGCCAGGACTAATTGGAAAAAAAATCGGAATGACATCCGTTTTCAGTGCCGATGGAAAGAATGTTCCATGCACTGTTATCGAAGCAGGCCCTTGCGTAGTGACACAGGTTAAAACTGTGGACACTGACGGCTATGAGGCTGTACAGTTGGCGTTTGACGAAAAAAGAGAGAAAAGCACAACGCAGCCAGAAGCTGGCCATTTTAAAAAGGCCGGGGCTACTCCTAAACGTAAAGTTGTTGAATTCAATGAATTCGAACAAGAGTTTAAATTAGGAGACACGTTGGGGGTTGATTTCTTTGAAGAAAACTCATTTGTAGACATTACCGGAATATCAAAAGGTAAAGGTTTTCAAGGGGTAGTTAAACGTTACAACTTTAGAGGTGTGGGTGATGCCACCCATGGTCAGCACAATCGCTTACGCGCTCCTGGATCTATTGGTGCAGCATCCTACCCAGCAAGGGTATTTAAAGGAATGCGCATGGCAGGTCGTACAGGTGGTGATAGAGTTAAGGTTGAAAACCTTAAAGTAATTAAAGTAATTCCTGAGAACAACCTTCTTTTGGTTAAAGGTTCAGTACCAGGTGCTAAAGGCTCATATCTAATTATTCAAAAGTAATGGAACTGAACGTAGTAACAATTGAAGGAAAAGATACGGGACGTAAGGTAGCCTTACCAGAATCCGTATTCGGAATTGAGCCCAGCGATCACGCCATTTACCTAGACGTAAAACAATTCTTGGCAAATAATCGTCAAGGGACTCATAAGTCGAAAGAACGTGCTGAAATAACAGGTAGTACCCGTAAGATCAAGAAGCAAAAAGGTACAGGTACTGCTCGTGCAGGAAGCATCAAGTCTCCTATTTTCGTAGGTGGAGGTCGTGTATTCGGTCCACGCCCACGTAATTATCGTTTTAAGTTGAATAAAAAACTTAAACAGTTGGCTCGTAAATCTGCATTAGCTTACAAAGCGCAAACGCAAATGATTACTGTAATGGAAGACTTCAACATGGAAGCTCCAAAAACAAAAGAGGTTGTAGCTATCTACAAAAATCTTGAGTTAACAGGACAACGATCATTGCTTGTTTTGAAAGAAGCTAACGCTAACATCTACCGCTCAGTTCGCAATGTACAGCGTGCAGAGGTAGTGACTATTGCTGATCTTAATACGTATGACATCATGAAAGCTAAAAACTTGGTGTTAACTGAAGGTTCAGTTGAAGAATTCGGAAAACTGTTTAACGCATAAGGAGGCTCGTCATGAAAGTTATTATTAAACCAATTGTAACGGAGAAAATGACAGAACAAGGCGAAAAGTTGAACCGCTACGCATTTGTTGTTGATAAAGGAGCTAACAAGCTTCAAATCAAAGATGCAGTAGAAGAGTTATACAACGTAAGCGTTGCAGCTGTTAATACAATGGTATATGCGGGAAAAGAAAAGTCGCGTTATACTAAGAGTGGAGTTATTGTTGGTAGAACAAATTCCTTCAAAAAAGCCATTATTACTTTGGCCGAAGGAGATCAGATAGATTTTTATAGCAATATCTAATAAAAATGGCAGTAAGAAAACTAAAGCCCACAACACCGGGGCAGAGACACAAAATTATTGGTGCGTTTGATTCGATTACCTCAAGCACACCAGAGAAGTCCTTATTGAGGCCGTTAAAAAAGTCGGGTGGTAGAAATAACACCGGAAAAATGACCATTAGAAATATTGGTGGCGGTCACAAGAGGAAGTATAGAGTAATCGATTTCAAGCGTAATAAAGACGGTGTTAATGCAACAGTAGAGTCAATTCAGTACGATCCTAACAGGAGTTCTCGTATTGCTTTACTTGCATACGCTGATGGAGAAAAAAGGTACATTCTTGCACCTAATGGGTTGCAGGTAGGTCAAGCTATTGCATCAGGGTCAGGGGTTGTTCCTGAGATTGGAAATAGTTTGCCTTTAAGCGAGATTCCACTTGGCTCCATTATTCACAACATCGAGTTGCGTCCGGGTCAAGGAGGTATTATGGCACGTAGTGCTGGTACTTTTGCTCAATTGGCTGCTCGTGAGGGAAAATACGCGGTTGTTAAATTGCCTTCAGGCGAAACAAGAATGGTATTAGTTGCTTGTCGCGCTACCATAGGTGCGGTTGGTAATTCAGACCACGCTCTTGAGCGTTCAGGTAAAGCTGGACGTAGTCGTTGGTTGGGACGTCGTCCACGAGTACGTGGTGTGGCAATGAACCCAGTTGATCACCCAATGGGTGGTGGTGAAGGTCGTTCTTCAGGAGGACATCCAAGATCTCGTACAGGGGTATTGGCGAAGGGTTATAAAACTCGTCATCCGAAGAAGGCTTCTAATCAATATATCATTGAAAGAAGAAAAAAATAACCGGTTAATTTAAACGAATTATGAGCAGATCATTAAAAAAAGGCCCATTTATCGACTTTAAACTGGAAAAGAAAGTTCTTACACAGAACGAGTCAGGTAAGAAATCAGTAATTAAAACTTGGGCCCGTGCTTCTATGATTTCTCCGGAATTTGTAGGACACACAATTGCCGTACATAATGGCAATAAGTTTATCCCGGTTTATGTTACTGAGAATATGGTAGGACACAAATTAGGCGAATTCGCTCCAACCCGTACTTATCGCGGACATGGAGGTAACAAGAAAAGGTAATTGGCCTGCCAATATTAAATTCTTTAAACAGTAAAAAATGGGTGCAAGAAAAAGAATAAAAGCTGAACAAATAAAGGAAGCCAAGAAGACTGATTACTTCGCTAAGCTTCGCAATGTACCTACTTCACCGCGGAAAATGCGTCTTGTTGCCGATATGATCCGAGGTAAAGAGGTGAACCTCGCTCTTGATATGCTGAAATTCTCATCGAAAGAAGCGTCTAAAAGAGTAGAGAAACTATTGCTTTCTGCTATTGCAAATTGGAAAGAGAAAAACGAAGGCGTTCGCATCGAAGACGCTAACCTTTATGTGAGTGAGATCGCTGTTGACTCAGGTCGCATTCTGAAACGTTTACGTCCGGCTCCACAGGGTCGTGCACACCGTATCAGAAAAAGATCAAATCACGTAACGTTACGCGTTGCAAGCAAAGTAGTATCTAATGAAAATCAAGAAAACTAATAGCTAGATGGGACAAAAAGTTAATCCAATAAGTAACAGGTTAGGTATCATCAAAGGGTGGGACTCTAACTGGTATGGAGGAAAGAACTACGGCGATAAGCTGTTGGAAGACTCCAAGATTAGGAAGTACCTTAACGCTCGTTTAGCTAAAGCTAGTATCTCTCGAATCATTATTGAAAGGACTTTGAAACTGGTAACTATTACCGTTTTCACAGCTCGTCCTGGTATCATTATTGGTAAAGGAGGTCAAGAAGTAGACAAGCTAAAAGAAGAGCTTAAGAAAATTACTGACAAAGAGGTTCAAATTAACATCTTTGAGGTAAAACGACCAGAGTTAGACGCTATTATTGTAGCGAATAACATCGCTCGTCAGGTGGAAGGACGTATTGCTTATCGTCGTGCCATTAAAATGGCCATTGCTTCTACCATGCGAATGGGAGCTGAAGGAATAAAAGTACAAATCTCAGGTCGCTTGAACGGGGCAGAAATGGCTCGTAGCGAAATGTACAAAGAAGGCCGTACGCCTTTGCATACATTACGCGCCGATATAGACTATGCGCAAACAGAAGCGCTAACCAAAATGGGTCTAACTGGTATCAAGGTTTGGATTTGTAAAGGTGAGATTTTTGGCAAGCCAGATTTATCCCCTTCCTTCAACACCAAGGAAAAAGGTGGTGGACCCCGTGGAGGCGGTAATAGAGGTCCGAGAAGAAGAAATAATAAGAAGTAATCATCCTTTCACTTTAATTGACAAGTAACGATGTTACAACCGAAAAAAGTAAAATTTAGAAGAAGGCAGAAGGGCCGGATGAAAGGTAATGCTCAACGTGGGCAAGAACTAGCTTTCGGGTCTTTCGGAATTAAGTCCTTACAAAGTAAATGGATTACAGGTCGTCAGATTGAAGCTGCCAGGGTTGCGGTAACGCGCTACATGCAGCGTCAAGGACAGATCTGGATCAGAATATTCCCCGACAAACCAATTACTAAGAAACCAGCCGAAGTAAGGATGGGTAAAGGTAAGGGTAGTCCAGAGGGATTTGTGGCCCCTGTTACTCCAGGACGCATCATTTTAGAATGCGAAGGAGTTCCCTATGCGGTAGCTAAAGAGGCATTGCGCTTAGCAGCACAAAAATTGCCAGTTACTACCAAATTCGTTGTGAGAAGGGATTTTGTTGAATCTACAAATGCTTAATGAGATGAAAGTACAAGAAATCAAAGAATTAAGTATAAGTGAATTAGTTGAACGTATTGAAAACGAAACTGCTGCATTGCAACAGATGGAGTTGAATCACACTACTTCACCATTGGATAACCCAATGAAGATTAGACATTCCCGTAGAAACATTGCGCGCTTGAAGACTGTTTTGAGTCAAAAGCAACTAACTGAAAAATAATTATAAGATGGAAAGTAGAAATCTTAGAAAAGAGCGTACAGGTGTAGTGGCCAGTAATGCAATGGAGAAATCTATTGTTGTAGCTGTTGAAATCCGCGAGAAGCACCCCATCTACGGTAAGTTCGTGAAAAAAACTAAAAAGTTTCACGCGCATGATGAAGAAAACGCTTGTAACGCAGGGGACACTGTACGCATTATGGAAACGCGTCCCTTGAGTAAAACAAAACGTTGGAGATTAGTTGAAATTCTAGAAAGAGCTAAGTAATCATGATACAACAAGAATCTAGACTTTCAGTTGCTGATAACAGTGGAGCCAAAGAAGTGTTATGTATCCGTGTTCTAGGTGGAACAGGGAGACGTTATGCAGGAGTAGGCGACAGTATCGTAGTAACTGTAAAAAGCGCAGTGCCAAGTGGTGAACTTAAAAAGGGAACCGTAACTAAGGCAGTAATAGTGCGCACTAAAAAAGAAGTTAGACGTCAAGATGGTTCCTACATCCGCTTTGATGAAAACGCTTGCGTTTTACTTAATGCAACCGGAGAAATGAGAGGAACTCGTATTTTCGGTCCTGTAGCCCGCGAATTAAGGGACGGATATATGAAAATTGTATCCTTGGCGCCGGAAGTACTTTAATCATCAAAGAGATTAGAACAATGGGTAAATTGCATATTAAAAAAGGCGACATCGTAATTGTTAATACTGGTGTTAACAAAGGCCAAGAAGGAAAAGTACTTGAAGTATTTCCTAATAAAGACAGGGCCATTGTTGAAGGTGTTAACATGGTGAGCAAACATACAAAGCCTAATGCTGAGAGTCCGCAAGGTGGAATCATTAAAAAAGAGGCTCCAATCCATATTTCAAACTTGAATGTGAAAGATCCTTCAACTGGAAAAGCTACACGTGTAGGAAGAAAGTTGAATGATGCCAATAAATTGGTTCGCTATTCTAAAAAATCAGGGGAGGAGATCAAATAATGGAATATTCATCTAGTTTAAGAAAGCAGTATTCGGAGCAGATTGTGCCAAATTTGATGAAAGAATTTGGATATAAGTCAATCATGCAGGTTCCTAAATTGGAAAAAATCGTACTTAACCAAGGTATTGGTGCAGCATCAGCTGACAAGAAAATGGTTGAGATATCGATTAAGGAAATGACGACCATTACTGGTCAGATAGCAGTTCCTTGTCTTTCAAAAAAGGACGTCTCAAACTTTAAGCTTCGTAAGCACATGCCTATCGGTGTGAGAGTTACATTGCGTCGCGAGAACATGTATGAATTTTTGGAGCGTTTGATTCGCGTGGCTTTACCACGTATTCGCGACTTCAAAGGTATCAGCAGTAAGCTCGACGGAAGAGGTAATTACACCTTAGGTATTGAAGAGCAAATCATTTTTCCTGAAATAAATATCGACAATGTGTCGAAAATAATGGGTATGAATATTACCTTTGTCACCTCGGGAAAAACCGATGAGGAAGCCTTCGCTCTTTTAAAAGAGTTCGGGTTACCATTTAAAAACGTTAAAAAGAACTAGTTATATGGCTAAGGAATCAATGAAAGCGCGCGAAGTAAAGCGAGCTAAACTTGTTGCCAAATACGCTGAAAAGCGTGCCAGACTGAAAGAAGAAGGTGATTACGTGGGCTTGCAAAAGCTTCCACGTAATGCTTCACCTGTTCGTATGCACAACCGTTGCAAGATAACGGGGCGTCCGAAAGGTTACATGCGTCAGTTTGGTCTTTCTAGGATTCAATTCCGCGAAATGGCTTCAGCCGGTTTAATACCTGGTATTAGAAAAGCAAGTTGGTAAGAGTGTTAAATATTGTCCCGCAATTTTGCGGGATCAATTTAAACTTAATATAAATGACAGATCCAATAGCAGATTTCCTGACTCGAATCAGGAATGCCATTATGGCGGGTCACAGGGTTGTTGAGGTTCCAGCCTCCAATCTTAAAAGAGAAATGACCAAAATTCTTTTTGAAAAAGGTTATATCTTAAATTACAAATTCGTTGACGATAACAAGCAAGGTATTGTTAAGATCGCACTTAAGTACGATCCTCAAACAAAAACACCTGCTATTAAGTCTTTGAAGCGTGTAAGTACACCTGGTTTACGTTCGTATACCGGGTATCGTAATATTCCTCGAGTTCTTAACGGACTTGGAATCGCGATAATGTCTACTTCGCATGGTGTAATGACGGATAAAGAAGCCCGCATTCAAAAATTAGGTGGTGAAGTATTGTGTTACGTTTATTAAAAAGAAGGAATTATGTCAAGGATAGGAAAAGCGCCGATAAGCATACCTTCAGGAGTGAACGTAACAATTAAAGACGATACAGTGACTGTGAAAGGGCCGAAAGGCGAATTGACACAGACTATTCACCCTGAAATGGAAATTAAAGTTGAGGATGGAACTTTAACAGTTACACGTCCTAACGAAGAAAAAGAAACTCGTGCCCAACACGGTTTATATCGCTCGTTGATTAACAACATGGTGATTGGAGTTTCTGAAGGATACAAAAAGCAGCTAGAATTAGTAGGTGTAGGTTACCGTGCTACCAACCAAGGTCAATTGTTGGAGTTAGCATTAGGTTTCTCTCACCCAATTCAATTATTGTTGCCTGCTGAGATTAAAGTGGAAGCGGTTACTGACAGAAAGAGCAACCCTATTATTACGCTTGAATCTGCAGATAAGCAATTACTTGGTCAAGTATGTGCGAAAATACGGTCAATGCGTAAACCAGAGCCTTATAAAGGTAAAGGTGTTCGTTTCAAAGGCGAGGAAATTCGTCGTAAGGCCGGTAAATCTGCAAAAGTTTAATGTAATTTAAATTTAGGAGTTATGGCTTTTTCGAAATTAAATAGAAGACGAAAAATAAAGAAACGTGTTCGTAAGAGTATAAGCGGAACCGCTGAACGTCCACGTATGTCAGTATTCAGAAGTAACAAGCAAATCACTGTTCAAATAATCGATGATGTTGAAGGTAAAACTTTAGCCGCATCTTCATCTTTATTGAAAGAGATTGTTGAGCAAACAGGAAATAAATCAGAAAAAGCTGCACTAGTTGGTAAGAATATTGCCGAAGTAGCGCAGAAAGCTGGTATTTCTTCTGTTGTATTTGATAGAAATGGATACTTGTATCATGGTAGAGTTAAACAATTAGCTGATGCGGCTCGCGAAGCCGGGCTCAAATTCTAACAAACTATGGCTGGAAATAACAAAAGAATCAGAAACAATAACGATCTTGAGTTAAAAGATCGTTTGGTTGCTATCAACAGGGTAACAAAAGTAACCAAAGGTGGTAGAACCTTTAGTTTCTCTGCCATCGTAGTGGTTGGAAATGAGAATGGTGTTGTAGGCTGGGGGCTTGGTAAAGCCGGCGAGGTAACAACAGCGATCGCTAAAGGTGTTGAAGCTGCTAAAAAGAATCTAGTGAAGGTGCCAATTTTAAAAGGTACCATTCCTCACGAGCAATATGCACGCTTTGGTGGAGCAAGTGTTTTTATGAAACCTGCTTCTCATGGTACCGGAGTAAAAGCCGGTGGTGCGATGCGCGCGGTATTAGAGAGTGTTGGTGTAACCGATGTATTGGCTAAATCAAAAGGCTCATCTAACCCACATAACTTGGTTAAAGCAACTATTGAGGCATTAACTGAATTACGTGATGCTGCTGAAGTAGCTGAAATTAGAGGTGTATCATTGGATAAAGTATTTAACGGATAATTAAGGTAAAAATGGCTAAGATAAAAGTAACTCAGGTTAAGAGTAAGATCGGGGCCACAACCAGACAAAAAAATACTCTGGCTGCCCTTGGGCTGAAGAAACTTCAGCAAACCGTTGAACATGAAGCCACACCTCAAATCGAAGGAATGGTTCAAAAAGTACTGCACTTAGTGACAGTAGAAAGATAATTTGGTCAAACGAATTAGAGGAAATTAATATGAACTTAAATAACTTAAGACCTGCAAAAGGCTCAACAAAAACTTCAAAGCGTATTGGACGTGGACAAGGTTCTGGACGCGGTGGTACATCCACACGTGGTCATAAAGGAGCTAAATCTCGTTCAGGATACTCACGTAAGTTTGGTTTTGAAGGTGGACAGATGCCGTTGCAGCGTAGAGTTCCTAAATTCGGTTTCAAAAACATTAATCGTGTTGAATACAAAGCTGTTAATATAGAGTTGTTGCAAACACTTGCTGATAATAAAAGCATTAATGTAATTGATCCTGAAATTTTAAGAGAAGCTGGATTAGTTAGCAAGAACGATTTAGTTAAGATTTTAGGAAATGGTGAATTAACTGCCAAAATGGAAGTTAAAGCTCATGCATTTTCAAAATCAGCTATCGAAGCTATCGAAGCTGCTCAAGGAACCGTAGAAAAATTGTAATTGAATGAAACTAGTCGAAACCATCCGCAACATTTGGAAAATTGAGGATTTAAAGTCCCGCATTATTACTACGCTAGGATACCTATTGATTTATCGTTTAGGTTCTTTCGTTGTGTTACCAGGGATTGATCCAAATCAACTTAGTGCCTTAAAATCTCAAACTAAAGACGGAGTACTAGGTCTTCTTGATATGTTTTCAGGAGGTGCCTTCTCTAATGCATCAATCTTTGCATTGGGAATTATGCCGTACATTTCTGCATCCATCGTGATACAGTTAATGGGTATAGCAGTACCTTATTTTCAACGTCTTCAGCGAGAAGGTGAAAGTGGACGCCGTAAAATCAATCAAATAACGCGTTATCTAACGGTTATTATTTTGGTAGTTCAGGCTCCCGGTTATTTGGCCAACCTTGCTGCACAGTCAGGAAATGCCATTGTTGAGGCTGGATGGGCTTTCAATATTACTAGTACAATCATCTTAACTGCTGGAACAATGTTCGTAATGTGGTTAGGAGAACGTATTACTGATAAAGGTATTGGTAACGGTATTTCACTAATCATCATGATTGGTATTATCGCTCGCCTACCTCAGAATATGTTCGCTGAATTTGTATCTAGAATGGAGTCTGTCAGCGGAAGCGGTGGTTTGGTGATGTTGCTAATCGAATTTGTTGTATTGTTCTTTGTTTTCTGTGGTACAATTTTATTGGTACAAGGTACGCGTCGTATTCCGGTGCAGTATGCCAAGCGAATTGTTGGAAACAAACAATATGGAGGTGTTCGTCAATACATTCCTTTAAAAGTTAACGCAGCTGGTGTAATGCCGATCATTTTTGCTCAGGCAATCATGTTCATACCTGTTACATTTGCTGGCTTTGTTGATAACGAAACCGCTACAGGTTTCGCTTCAATATTCGCTAACTTTACAGGATTTTGGTATAATTTTATTTTCGCATTAATGATTATTGCATTTACGTATTTTTATACAGCAATAACTATTAATCCTACTCAGATGGCTGAGGATATGAAACGCAATGGTGGTTTTATTCCGGGTGTTAAACCTGGTAAAAAAACGGTTGAGTTCTTAGATTCAGTTATGTCAAAAATTACATTGCCAGGTTCGGTATTTTTAGCACTTGTGGCTATTTTACCAGCGTTTGCAATGATGGCAGGAGTTGATCAAGGATTTGCTCAGTTCTATGGAGGTACATCACTATTAATCTTAGTTGGTGTAATCTTAGATACTTTGCAGCAAATCGAAAGTCATTTGTTGATGAGACATTATGATGGATTAACTAAGTCGGGTAGAATTATGGGCAGATCCGGAGGTGGAGCTGCAGCACTTTAATGTTGAAATACGATCATTCACATGATTTATTTAAAGACTGACGAAGAAATAGAATTAATGCGAGTGAGCAATCAAATAGTTGCTAAAACACTCGGAGAGATTGCTAAGGTTATTAAACCTGGTGTTTCTACGTTAGAGCTAGATAAAATTGCTGAGGCCTTCATTAGAGATAATGGAGGTACTCCAGCCTTTTTAAATTACCAGGGATTCCCTAATACCCTATGCACGTCAATTAACGAGCATGTGGTACACGGTATTCCAAACGACAAACCTCTTAAAGAAGGGGATGTTGTTTCTGTTGATTGTGGTGTTCTTAAAAATGGTTTTTTTGGTGACTCAGCCTATACATTTATGATAGGTGAAGTTGATCCTGAGGTTAAGAAACTGTTGGATGCAACCAAAGATTCGTTGTATAAGGGAATAGAGCAGGCTGTTGAAAACAATCGCTTAGGTGATGTTGGACACGCCATTCAAAAACACACCGAAGATCTGGGCTACACTGTAGTTCGTGAAATGGTGGGGCATGGAATTGGAAAAAACCTGCACGAAAGTCCTGAAGTACCCAATTATGGTAAAAAAGGTAATGGAACTAAATTAAAGACTGGAATGGTTATCGCCATCGAGCCAATGATAAATTTAGGCAAACGCCAAATTGTTCAGGAAAACGATGGATGGACCATTAGAACGGCCGATAAAAAGGTTTCTGCACACTATGAACATACAGTTGCAGTAAGAAAAGGTAAAGCTGATATACTATCTAGTTTTAAATTTGTAGAAGAAGTATTACATTTGCAGTCTGAAAAATAAAAAGTTATACAGTTATGGCGAAACAGGCCTCGATAGAACAAGACGGTACAATAATTGAAGCCTTATCCAATGCCATGTTTAGAGTGGAATTGGAGAACGGACATGTTATTACGGCACATATCTCAGGTAAAATGCGTATGCATTACATTAAAATCTTACCTGGTGATCGTGTAAAAGTAGAAATGTCTCCGTATGATTTGACAAAAGGAAGAATTACCTACAGATATAAATAAAAAGACTGATCATGAAGGTTAGAGCATCTGTTAAAAAAAGAAGTGCCGATTGCAAGATCGTAAAACGCAAAGGGCGCTTATATGTGATTAATAAGAAGAATCCAAAGTTTAAACAACGTCAAGGATAAATTTAAGAATTATGGCAAGAATAGCTGGGGTAGATATACCCTCCAACAAGCGTGGAGTAATTGCTTTGACATATATCTTCGGTATAGGCCAAGGTAGAGCTAACGAAATTCTTAAGAACGTTGGTGTAGACGCAAATCTCAAAGTATCAGAGTGGACTGATGATCAAATCAAATTGGTTCGTGATTACATTTCAGATTCGTATAAAATCGAAGGTGAATTGCGCTCTGAGGTACAATTAAACATTAAGCGATTAATGGATATTGGTTGTTATAGAGGTATTCGTCACCGTGTAGGTTTACCATTACGTGGTCAATGTACAAAAAACAACGCTCGTACCCGTAAAGGTAAAAAGAAGACTGTTGCAAATAAAAAGAAAGCCACTAAATAATAAGTAAGATATGGCAAAGAAGTCAGGATCTCAAAAGAAGAGAGTCGTTAAGGTGGAAGCGCAAGGTCAGGCTCATATCCATTCATCTTTTAATAACATTATTGTATCATTGACCAACTTAAATGGTCAGGTGATCTCATGGTCAAGTGCCGGTAAAATGGGTTTCCGTGGTTCTAAAAAGAACACGCCATATGCTGCACAAATGGCTGCTACTGATTGTTCAAAAGTAGCTTATGACCTAGGTTTAAGAAAGGTGAAAGTATATGTAAAAGGACCAGGAAATGGTCGTGAGTCGGCAATGCGTTCTATACATGCTGCTGGTATTGAAGTAACAGAAATTGTTGATGTTACTCCATTGCCACATAATGGATGTCGTCCTCCAAAACGTAGAAGAGTTTAATTACTCAACTAGTTATTAACCATAAATTTTTGATGGCAAATTTGAATACGAGAATTGGTTATAAGATTATTACTCCTCTCTATAATCTAGCGGCTGCCATATTCAATATTTAAAATCAAAAATTTAAAATCAAAAATTTAGAAGAATGGCTAGATATATTGGTCCAAAAACACGAATCGCCCGTAAATTCGGTGAAGCGATTTATGGTCCGGATAAAAGTTTCGAAAGAAGAAATTTTCCTCCAGGACAACATGGTAATAACCGTAGACGTAAAACAAGCGAATACGGATTACAGTTAAAAGAAAAGCAAAAAGCTAAGTATACTTACGGTGTACTCGAAAAACAATTTAGTAACTTGTTTAAGAAAGCATCTCGAAGTAAAGGTATTACCGGTGAGGTATTACTTGGATACTTAGAATCGCGTTTAGATAACGTAGTTTATCGTTTAGGAATTGCTCCAACAAGAGCAGCCGCACGACAATTGGTATCACACCGTCATATCATTGTTGATGGTGAGATCGTTAACATACCTTCTTTTCAGGTTAAGCCAGATCAGATCGTAGGTGTTCGTGAAAAATCAAAGTCTATGGTGGTTATTTCTGAGTCATTGACAAATACAGGTGTGCATAAATACTCTTGGTTAGAATGGGATCAAGATAAATTGGCAGGTAAGTATTTGACAGTACCTGAAAGAAGTGATATTCCTGAAAATATCAAAGAGCAGTTGATAGTTGAATTGTATTCTAAATAATTAATTCTTATGGCAATATTAGCATTCCAAAAACCAGATAAAGTAATCATGCTGGAAGCCGACGATAAATTCGGCAAATTCGAATTTCGTCCGTTGGAACCGGGGTATGGTATTACCGTTGGAAATGCCTTAAGAAGAATTTTGTTATCCTCTTTAGAGGGATACGCAATTACTACTGTAAAGATCGAAGGAGTAGATCATGAATTTACCAGTATCCCTGGTGTAATAAATGATGTTACTGAAATCGTTCTTAACCTTAAACAGGTGCGCTTCAAAAACTTGGTTGAAGAAACAGAGCAGGAAACTGTGACCGTTTCGGTATCAGGTAAAGAAGAGTTTACGGCCGGTGATCTTAATCAGTTTATGACAGGTTTTGAGGTGTTAAACCCAGAATTGGTGATAGCTAGTATGAATCCGGAAGTAAATCTGCAAATGACATTGACCATTAATAAGGGTCGAGGTTATGTTCCAGCAGAGGAAAACAAACCAGTTGAGGCCGAATTTGGTGTAATTGCTGTTGATTCTATCTTTACGCCTATTTGTAATGTGAAATATGCGATTGAAAACTATCGTGTAGAACAAAAAACAGATTACGAAAAGCTTGTACTAGAAATTGAATCGGATGGCTCTATTCATCCTAAGGAAGCTTTAAAAGAAGCAGCAAAAATTCTTATTTATCACTTCATGTTATTCTCTGACGAGAAGATTACACTCGACTCAGATGAAAAGTTTGGCAATGAAGAGTTTGATGAGGAAGTATTGCATATGCGTCAACTTCTGAAAACCAAATTAGTAGATATGGACTTGTCTGTTCGTGCGTTAAACTGTCTTAAAGCAGCTGACGTAGAGACATTAGGTGAGTTAGTTACATTTAATCGTAACGACCTGCTTAAGTTCCGTAACTTTGGTAAGAAGTCTTTAACTGAGTTGGATGATCTCCTTCTTAACATGGGACTAACTTTCGGAATGGATACCGCAAAGTATAAATTAGACAAGGAATAATCGCGATGAGACATAGAAAGAAATTTAATCATTTAGGTCGTAAGACCGCGCATCGTAAGGCTATGTTAGCTAACATGGCGTCATCTTTGATTCTTCACAAAAGAATTAAGACGACTGTGGCTAAAGCAAAAGCATTACGTATGTATGTTGAGCCTCTTATCACAAAAACAAAAGGTTTGAGTACTGTTGAAGAAAACATTCACGCTCAAAGATCTGTTTTTAGTACACTTAAAGATAAATATGCCGTTAAGGAATTATTTACTGAAGTGGCTGGTAAGGTAGCTGACAGACCAGGAGGATATACTCGTATTTTGAAGTTAGGAAATCGTTTGGGTGATAACGCAGAAATGTGTTTAATCGAATTGGTTGACTACAACGAAAATATGTTAGAAGATAAAAAATCCTCTACTACAAGTAAGAGAACACGTCGTGGACGTAGAAAAGCAACAGCTGATACTGCTGTGGCTGCAGAAGCTCCAGTTCAAGAAGAAACTTCTACTGAACAAGCTACTGATACTACTGACGCTGATACAAAAGAATAAATCTTTAGAAAAAGGAAAGACTGCTCGTTTTTCCTTTTTTCTTTGATTAATCTAACTGAGGATAATAACCATATTGGGCATTATCCTTTTTTTTTGAAATTTTCTATCAATACATAAATTGAATATTATTATGGGACAAATTGCTAACATTCATGCACGCGAGATTCTTGATTCACGTGGAAATCCTACTGTTGAAGTAGAAGTAACTTTAGAAAGTGGTTTTGTTGGTCGTGCTGCTGTACCTTCTGGTGCATCTACTGGTGAGCACGAAGCGCTTGAAATGCGTGACGGTGATAAAGGTCGTTACCTAGGTAAAGGTGTGTTGAATGCAGTAAAAAATGTGAACGAAGTTATCGCTCCTGAGCTTATTGGGATGAGCGCACTTGAGCAAGTAGCTATCGATCACAAAATGTTGGAATTAGACGGAACAAAAACGAAAAGCAAATTAGGTGCTAATGGTATCTTAGGTGTTTCTCTTGCTGTTGCTCGTGCTGCTTCTGAATATCTTGGTATGCCATTGTATCGTTACATTGGTGGTACTAATGCAGTAACTCTTCCAGTTCCAATGATGAACATTATTAACGGTGGATCTCACTCTGATGCAACAATTGCATTCCAGGAGTTTATGATTCGTCCTATTGGTGCTAAAACTTTCCGTGAAGGTTTACGCATGGGAGCTGAAGTATTTCATGCTTTAGCAAAAGTATTAAAAGGTAAAAACCTTTCTACAGCAGTTGGTGATGAAGGTGGATTCGCACCAATGTTAGGCGGAACTGAAGAAGCTATCGACTGTATTTTAACTGCAATTAAGAACGCTGGTTACAAAGCTGGACGTGCGGAAGAAGGTGGTGACATTTCTATCGCTATGGATTGTGCCGCTTCTGAATTCTTCAAAGACGGTGTTTACGATTATAGTATTTTTGAGCCAAATGGTGTTAAGCGTAACTCTCAAGAGCAAGCTGCTTACATGGCTGAATTAGTTGCTAAATTCCCTATCGATTCTATCGAAGATGGAATGGACGAAAATGACTGGGACGGATGGGTCGCTCTTAATGCTGCTATCGGCGACAAATGTCAGTTAGTTGGTGATGATTTATTCGTAACTAATGTTGATTACTTGAAGAAAGGTATTGAGCTTGGTGCTGCTAACTCAATCTTAATTAAAGTTAACCAGATTGGTACTTTAACTGAAACATTAAATGCAATTGAAATGGCACACCGTGCTGGTTATACTTCAGTAACTTCTCACCGTTCAGGTGAAACTGAAGATTCAACAATTGCTGACATAGCAGTCGCTACTAACAGTGGACAGATTAAGACTGGTTCTTTATCACGTTCAGATCGTATGGCTAAATACAATCAATTACTTCGTATTGAAGAGGAATTAGGTGCTACAGCTGTTTACGGATACGCAAAAGTTCAAAAGAAATAAATTTTCTTTATTATACTTTCAAAGGGTCGCCATGAGGTGACCCTTTTTTTTTACAAAACATTTGATTAGCTTAACTGTTAAATAATTTAAGGTTTTCCCCTTCAAGGAAAAGTTTGAATACCTTACACAGTTAACTTCAATATTAGAATCAAATGGATTATATAAAGGAAAAACTCATTGAAATTGGTCGGCCAAAGGCTGAAACGGTAAAAAAGCTCATAAAAAATTATGGTGATAAAACCATTCAAGATGTCACGCTTGGGCAAGTAATGACAGGTATGAAGGGGATGGTTTCGTTATTGACATGTACATCGAAGCTTGATGCGGAAGAAGGCATTCGATTTAGAGGTTATACAATACCCCAATTGCAAGAGTTATTACCTAAGATCCAGAAAGATGGTGAACCCTTGCCTGAAGGACTATTTTACCTGATGTTAACCGGAGAGCTCCCAACTGTAGACGATGTTAACTTTATTAGTAATCAATGGGCTCAGCGTGCACAAGGTATACCTTCGCACGTATATGACGTGATTAACGCCTTGCCAAAGGACGCTCACCCAATGATTCAGTTTAATACTGCTATTTTGGCTATGTCAACCGAATCGCAGTTTCGTAAGGCCTACCTGACAGGAATGGATAAAAAGGATTATTGGGGGCCAACGTACGAAGGCGTTATGGATTTAATTTCGCGCTTACCTGTAATCGCCGCATATATCTATCGTCGAGTATTCCATAACGAGAATTACATCGATCCGGATCCAAATTTGGATTGGGCTGGAAATTTAGCCCATATGATGGGACATGATAGCGATGAAGTAAAAAGGTTGATGCGTTTATATATGAACATTCATTCCGATCATGAGGGAGGAAATGTATCGGCTCATGCAACTCACCTTGTCGGTTCCGCTCTTTCTAATCCCTATTATAGTTTTTCTGCGGGTATGAATGGTTTGGCTGGCCCATTACACGGAATGGCTAATCAAAATGTAATGCACTGGTTGCATAAGATGGTTCGTGAGATAGGGGTGGAGAATCCTTCGGAGGCACAAATTAAAGAATATGCTGAAACGACTTTAAAGAAAGGCCAGGTTATACCAGGTTACGGACATGCTGTTTTAAGAAAGACAGATCCGCGTTTTACCGTTCAGTTGGAGTTTGCTAAAAAATATGCGCCTGATGCACCTCTCATTCAGTTGGCCGAAAAAGTTTATAAAGTTGTGCCAGATATTCTACTATCTACCGGTAAGGTTAAAAATCCATGGCCTAATGTGGATGCCATAAGTGGTTCTTTGTTATCGTCGTTTGGAATTACCGAATACCCAATTTATACCGTATTATTTGGTGTATCACGTTCCTTGGGAGTACTAACGCAATTAATATGGGATAGACTATACGGATTACCTCTGGAAAGACCAAAATCGCAGAACCTTGCCTGGTATATGGATAAAGTCGGTTATAAGGAGTAATGTTTACAATAAAAGAATGTAAAAGAGGTGAGTTTTCACCTCTTTTGTTTTACTATGTCGTTGAAAATTACAATATTTATATAAAGATGTTGATAAACGAGAATTAGTGAGCGAATTATACTTCAACGAATTTAAACTTGAAGTGCAGTAGATCATCTGTTTTTTACTATTTTTAGCCTTCATGAAGGAAATGGGAAGACGATTGGGATTGATGTCAGTAATTGGTAAACTGACCTTCATATTGCTAGGCCTATTATTACTGGGCTTACCTTGTAGGGGTATGGATTATTCTAGCAAACTCAATGTCCATCAGTTTACAATCGCAGATGGTCTTTCTAATGGAAATATAACGTCCTTATATCAGGATAGCCGTGGTTATGTTTGGATTGGAACAGCAGATGGCTTAAACAGATATGATGGCTATAAGTTTGATGTTTTCCGACATAATCCGATGGATTCTACTACCATCGTTGGGAATAGTATTCAAGCTATCGTCGAAACTTCAGATGGTAATATATGGATTGGTACTAAAAATAGCGGAATAGCCATTTGGAACAGAACTGACGGAAGTTTCAATAATATTAATACTAATTCGGAACCATTTAAAGAAATTAAAGAAGCCGGAGTTTTTGGGATGCGTGTTATTAATGGCGATGTTTGGATTAAGACACGTAATTTTGTTTTTCGTATTGATGAAAAATTAGCTTCTTACGATGTTTATGGTCATTATTCATCGGTGTTTAAAACAGGTTCAGGAGCATGTTATCCTATAGTTGAGGATGGAGAGAGCTTGTGGATTGGGTCCAAAGATGGCCTTCACCATTTTGATACGGATTCAAAGACTTTTACTAAGATTGCACTTCGAACCGAAAACTCAAAAGATGAGTTAAGCGATGTATTAGCGATTAATGATAGTGTTTTAATGGTTTCGACATTGGATGGCGTTATGCGTTATGATACAAAAAATGAAACCATTATGTCGTCGTCTTTGTCTGGCGGACAAAGTGTAAATGAACAGATGTTGTGCATGTTGCAGGATGGCGACAATATTCTGTTGGGAACGACGGATGGCATTAAAATAGCCCATCCACCATTTTTTCACTTTAGCACTTTTGACCACTTTGGTATTTCTGATGCTGACATTAAGAATGTATCTGTTTTAATGGTTGACAACGGTGGTATTTTATGGGCTGGAACTAAACAAGATGGTCTTTTTAAGGTTGATCGTAAGCCACATAAATTTTCGTTAATATCTCGAGAGGAACCAGAACTGGCATTAGAGAGTTATGATTTCTCTGCTGTTTATGTCGATGATGAAAATCAAATGTGGTTAGGTACATCCAACAAGGGTATTTATCGCATTGATAGAAGTTCAGGTCGGATGAGGCATTTTAATATTCTACCTGTTTACACTTCCGAAAATGACCCTGCTATTTTATCCATTTTAAAGGATAGTAAAGGAAAAGTTTGGATTGGAAGTAGTTATGGTATTTATGTCATCGAAAATGATTACTCTAATGTTCGAGAGTTCGATTATAGCAATAGTCCTGAGTTCAAGACTCTATTAGCATCAAATCGTATTAATGACATTATTGAAGATCAGTTAGGGAATATTTGGTTTGCTACACAGTTTGGCTTATATCGCTACAATGGAAAAACACTATCAAGTTATTTTTCAGATAATGAAAAGGAAGCCAGTTTGTGTCACGATGAGATAAATGCCCTGTACGAGGACAGTGATGGTTGGATTTGGATTGGAACAAATAATGGAGTAAACGTCTTTAATCATACTGAAGCCAATTTCACACGTATTCAAAATCAATTCGATGGAAATGCCGAATTGAGTCATAATATCGTTTTATCTTTTTCAGAGGACCTTGATAAACGAATTATTATAGGCACGCAGTCAGGTTTATCGTACTATGATAAAAAGATTTATAAAACAGGTTTTTGGAAAGATAATCCTGCTTTGGCGACCAATAAAATATATGCGATAGAAGTTGATCGCTATAATCGTATATGGTTAAGTTCAAGTGATGGTATCTCTTATTTACTTCCCGATGGCTCTTACTTTCGTTTTAGTGAAAAAGATGGAGTGCCTGAACATAGTTTTAATATAGGTTCTTCATTTAACCACGATAGTAGCACTTTGTTTTTTGGTGGCGATAAGGGTTTAAGTATTATTCAAGCCGATTCTTTAAGTCAGAATTTACATCTTCCACAAGTGATAATTACCGACTTAACCATTAAAAGAAAGGGAAAATTATCTAAAGATTACAAGGGAGATGTTAGGGATGTAAATATTCGTTATTCTCGTAATTTACTTATCCATGTTGAGTTTTCTGGTATGGAATATACCAATCCTAAATTAAATTCATACATGGTATTTCTGGAGGGCTACGACGATAGTTGGAGAAAGATTACAAACGATAATTATGTAGATTTTTCAAATCTATCGCCAGGTAGTTATGTTTTAAAAATTAAAGGAGCCAATAGCGACCTTGTGTGGAACAACGAACCTACTGAGCTTGTAATAGAAGTGGTTCCACCGCTTTGGATGTCGAATTATGCCTATGCGTTTTATTTAATATTAGGATTCTTCTTAATTCAAACTTTAATTAATTATAGGATTCGTAATTATAGAAGAGCTTATAAAGCCTTACAGGAGAAAGCTCATGATAAAAAGAAAATTGAAGCTCAAAAGGAGACTTTATCTAACATCAATCAGAGCCTGACTGATAGTATTAGTTATGCCAAACGAATTCAGGAAGCCATGATCCCATCGGAAGAGATGGTTCAGAGTATTTTTCCTGAGTCCTTTGTTTACTTTCGTCCGAAGGATATTGTGAGTGGCGATTTTTATTGGACATTCCAGAGAGATAATAAGGTATTTATGGCTGCTGTTGATTGTACTGGTCATGGTGTACCTGGTGCTTTTATGTCGATTATTGGTTTTGATTTAATTAAAAATATTGTTGAGATACGTGGTATTGAATGCCCTGCAAATATTCTGAATGTGCTCAACAAAGAAGTTGTAGCCACATTCAATAAAAATGGAGCTAAGGGGATTAATAGTAAGCTTAACGTCAATGATGGAATGGATGTGTCCTTGATTGTATATGATAGATCAAAAGGGCTTATTGAGTTTGCTGGAGCCATGAATCCTCTTTATATTATTCACGATAATGAAATCAATAACTACAAAGGAAATCGCTTTCCGATAGGGTATATGAGTGCCGATTCTACATCCTTATTTACTAAACAGGAAATAAAAGTAGAGCGTGGTGATATTGTTTACATGTTTTCGGATGGGTATGCCGATCAGTTTGGTGGACCAGAAGGAAAGAAATTTAAATACCGTCGTTTCCGACACCTTTTATTAAATATTCATAAGTTACCTGTGCTGGATCAAAAGGCTATTCTACATCAAAAAATGGAAGAATGGATGGGGAATGAGCATGAACAAATTGATGATATTCTTTTATTGGGGCTAAAGCTTTAAGTTACTCAACTTGGTTTTGTAGCCTACGATGTAATACCAATTGTATTCCAAAATGATTGATAAATCATTTTGCTAATTATCCCGATAATTATCGGGAGTTAATGCCGATACAAAAGCACAGATTGATTTTTTTATCAATCGTTTTGGTTTGTAAACGGTATAAGACCTTACTTTTTAATAAAAGTTTTATACCACTTCAAATAACACTTCGTGCAAAATCGATGTATTTGAAGGTGTTAAAAAAGTAAAGAGAGTTTTAATGCTAATACCGATCGGCATGATACCAAAAATAACAAGACCACATTCATAGTTCAAATGGTATAATTTATCCATATCAATTGTTATAAAATTACTCTCGATATTGGATTTAGGCAATTTCAGAAGTAACAAGATTTTAAATAAAATTTAGAGGTTAATCATTTATGGTTAGCCTCTTTGTTTTTCATAATTATTAATGAGT